>JAOZLK010000086.1 GCA_029934875.1 Bacteroidales bacterium
ATAAATTTGGAGGTAAATTTGCAAGGTTTTTTAGTAGTAATTTGATTTTGAGGAGAAGTAAATGAGACAATTAAAGATCACGAAATCTATTACCAATAGAGAGAGTGCTTCGTTAGACAAGTATTTACAGGAAATTGGTAAAGAAGAGTTGATCACAGTTGAGGAAGAGGTAGAATTGGCTCAACGGATTAAGAAGGGCGACAGGCTTGCCCTTGAAAAACTCACGCGAGCAAATCTGAGGTTTGTCGTTTCAGTTGCAAAACAGTATCAAAACCAGGGGCTTAGCCTTCCGGACCTTATTAACGAAGGGAACCTGGGACTGATAAAAGCAGCTGAAAAATTCGATGAAACCAGGGGTTTTAAATTCATCTCCTATGCCGTTTGGTGGATCAGACAATCGATCCTTCAGGCACTGGCAGAACAATCGAGGATCGTACGCCTTCCACTGAACCAGGTTGGTTCGCTAAACAAGATTAACAAGGCGTTTTCCAAGTTTGAACAGGAGTATGAAAGAACACCCACACCAGAGGAGCTAGCTGAGGCACTTGATCTTCCCAAGGAGAAAGTGGCGGACACCCTCCGTGTTTCGGGAAGGCATGTATCTGTTGATGCACCCTTTGTCGATGGTGAAGACAACAGTCTTCTGGATGTATTGGTTAACAACGATTCACCAGATGCTGACAACACACTTATTAATGAGTCCCTTTCCAGGGAGGTGGACAGAGCACTGGCCACACTTACCGAGCGGGAACGTGACATCATTAAATTATTCTTTGGAATAAGTACCCAGGAGATGACACTGGAGGAGATAGGCGAAAAATTCGGACTGACACGCGAACGCGTACGTCAGATCAAGGAAAAAGCTATACGCAGACTACGCCATACCTCCAGAAGTAAATTGCTTAAAACCTACCTGGGTTAAAAAACCATACTTTTTGATCGTGAAACGGGGTTGTCCACAAGACAGCCCCGTTTTTAGTTGTGGGGTGTGCCCGGAATGGGCGATCGCCAAATCGGGTTTATTCATCTTTTATGCACCGAACGCTGCGAGCATTCTTCTTACTGCTCTGGGCACGACCTATTGTCCTGTATGTACTGTACATGCCTCGGCCAAAGGCAGATGTCGAATTGAGTTCTGTCTCAGTAGCCGTCCAAAAAAAGGCATAATCAATAATAAAATCGAATCCCTCCTCTGTATAAAAGATACCACCTGGAAGTGCTGTAAACCCTACTGCATCTGTTCCATGATTGGTACCCCAGCCACTTTGAGATTTCAAATGCTTACCTGCATCAAATCCACGGTAATATGGGCCATCCCATTCCGGATCGCCTACGGGAAAATTACTATCAACCGTACCTTCCAGTATTTTCCATTCATCATCACTTGGCACATGCCAGCCACTTGGGCAGGTCATAAGTGCAGCTTCCCAGGTGTATAACCTGCCATAAATATCCCCATTTGCTGAAAGATTGTCGTACCACCAGGAGTCGTTGGTCTCGTAATTTAGGTTTTTGGCAAACCAGGTTTGTTTACCAATTGTTACTAATTTATAGGATTGTTCATCGCGGGCATCGATGAGAGTCCCTGCATCTCCTCCATTGATGGTGATGAAATTCGCTTTTGTTTCTGAATCTGAACGGTTCTCATTGCTCACTGTCAGGGTAACATCATACAGATTCATTTGATTGTACGTGTGCGATGGGTTCTGCTCGGTACTGCTGTTTCCATCGCCAAAATCCCATTGCCAGCTTGTGGGATTACTAAAGGATTCATCACTAAAAGTGACAGTAAAGGGTGCTTGTCCACCTGTTGTATTGGCAGAGAAATCTGCAACTACAACACTTACAGCTATAAATTCATTTTTTGAAACGGCATCCGTACCATATTCATTACTCGCAGTAAGTGCAACCGTATAGGTGCCAACTTCATTATAAATATTTGACGGGTTTTGTTCAGAGCTCGTATTGCCATCCCCAAAATCCCAATGCCAGTTTGTTGGGTTGTTGGTGGATTGATCCGTAAAATCAACGCTTAATGGTGCATCACCAAATGTTGGAGTAGCTGTAAAAGCCGGAACAGGTGTACTTCCTCCCTCAATGATCTCAATGGTCACCTCTCCGGAGGTACTTCCTCCCTCATTATCAAAACTTACAGCTTTTACGGTGTGGTATCCGATATTTTCACCGGCGGTATTCCAATCGTAAGTATATGGGGAGCTATTTACAGAGCTTTTGCTCACTTCATCAATAAAAAACCTTACTTCGGCAATGCTCCCATCACTATCGGCGGCATCAACAGAAATGGTGACTATTTTGCCTTGCATATATTGTTCCCCATCAGCTGGAAGCGTAATTTCGCAGCTGGGGGGTAGGTTGGTTTCGTCTTCTTTTTCACAGGCCTGAAATACCAGTATGCTGATGGTCAACAGACCACTTAATGTGATTAAAATAGTCTTAATTTTCATAAAGTCTTGTTTTGATTAACAAACTCATGAATCACATAATACCATTATTCTGGCTGATCAGGCTAGCTACCTGCCACCCCATAACATCATTCAGGGGTAATCTGAAAGTAAATTACAAAGAATTATAATCATATCCAATTTGAAGTTGTACCATCACCAACACTCTTTTCACATGGCTGCGCAATCCCCAAAGAGTGTATTTATTAATCATTCAGAGATGCTAAAATTCCTGCCCGCAAGGTTTTTCTGATTCCCGATTGTAAAAGTGAATGAACCTATTAAAACTCAAAATCAGGCTAGAACGGGAGTACTAAGCCTCTGCTTTAGCGGTCTGCTTTTGTGATTATATGTTTTCATTTTTTGCAACCAGGGCTTCAACTATTGCTAAATCAAACTCTTGGTCAGGATCTAATGTTTATCTAACAGTTCCTGGTAGGCATACATTTCATCCCTGAATCTTGCAGCTTCGATGAAATCCAGCTCCTTGGCTGCCTTCTCCATTTGTTTCTTAGCCTTGTCAATTGCCTTTTCAAATCCTTCTTTACCCATGTACTGTACGACAGGGTCGGCGGCTATATCAGCTTTAGCCTGTCCGCCATAGGCCCCGGCCTGGAGTTCTTCCCGGTTCAGATCGAAGAGGGATACCGTTGATTTTATGATCTGTCTGGGTGTGATATTATGCTCCTGGTTATAAGCCAGCTGTTTTATTCTTCGGCGCTTTGTTTCGTCTATGGTCCGCTGCATGGAGCCGGTCGTTCTGTCGGCATACATAATTACCTTTCCGTTCAGGTTCCTGGCAGCCCTTCCTGCAGTCTGGGTCAGGGCCCTGTCCGAACGAAGAAATCCCTCCTTATCTGCATCCAGGATGGCCACAAGAGAAACCTCCGGCAGATCCAGGCCCTCCCTGAGAAGGTTAATCCCCACCAGTACGTCAAACACTCCTTTTCGCAAGCCTTCCAGAATTTCAACACGCTCCATGGTAATCACATCGGAATGAATATAACGCGTCTTAATATTCAGTTTCAGCAGGTAGTTTGAAAGTTCCTCTGCCATTCTTTTGGTCAGGGTTGTCACCAGAATCCGCTCCCCTATGCTTACCCTCTTATTAATCTCCCCGATGAGATGATCTATCTGGTTCAGGCTGGGCTGAATCTCTATCAGGGGATCCACCAGCCCGGTGGGTCTAATCACCTGCTCCACGATTACACCTCCGCTTTTACCCAATTCATAATCTGCCGGAGTGGCACTTACAAATACTGTTTGTCCGATGATTTCTTCAAACTCATCGTATTTAAGAGGTCGGTTGTCTATTGCAGCAGGTAATCTGAAGCCATACTCCACAAGGTTTTTTTTACGCGAAAAATCGCCCCCGTACATGGCATGAACCTGGGGTAGGGTAACATGACTCTCATCAATTACCGTGATAAAGTCCTCGGGAAAGTAATCCAGGAGACAAAAGGGTCTGGTTCCCGGAGATCTTCCATCAAAATAGCGGGAGTAATTTTCAATACCAGGGCAGAATCCCAGCTCACGAATCATCTCCAGGTCATATTCGACCCTCTCCTTTATCCGTTGGGCTTCAATTAGTTTCATTTCATTTCTGAAGAATTCCACCTGTTTGACCATGTCATCCTGGATCTCTTCTATGGCTTGTTTGGTTCGTGCCTTTGAAGTGATGAAGATATTGGCCGGGAAAATGACAATCTCCTCCATTGTTTCAATGGTATGTCCGGTAAGGGGGTGGATGGCCTTTATGGAGTCAATTTCATCACCCCAGAACTCGACCCTGTAGGCCTGGTCGGTGTAAGCCAGGTGGATGTCCACCGTATCACCCCTTACCCTGAAGGTACCCGGCTTAAAATCAACTTCATTCCTGGAATAAAGCGCATCCACGAGCTTCCTCAGGAAGACATTCCTGCTGAGCATCTCGCCTTTGCGAAGCCTTATGGTGGAGTTGTGGAAATCGGCAGGGTTCCCGATGCCATAGAGGCATGAGACGGACGATACCACGACCACATCGCGCCTTCCGGAGAGTAGGGAGGAGGTGGTCGAAAGCCTCAGCTTTTCAATCTCATCATTGATGGAGAGATCCTTTTCAATGTAGGTGTCAGTAACAGGCAGATAGGCCTCGGGCTGATAGTAGTCGTAATAGCTGACAAAATATTCCACCGCATTTTCCGGGAAGAACTGCTTAAATTCACTGTACAGCTGTGCTGCAAGCGTTTTGTTATGGCTGAGCACCAGGGTGGGTCTCTTCAGCTCACGGATCACATTGGCCACTGTGAAAGTTTTACCGGACCCTGTCACTCCCAGAAGGGTCTGGTACCTGTCTCCTCCCATGAAGCCTTCGACCAGTTGCCTGATGGCCTCCGGCTGATCTCCAGTAGGGCTGAATTCCGATGTGAGTTTGAAATCCATATCAGTAAGTAAAAATTACGTATACGGGAAGATGATCAGCAGGGCCCCCAAAATATTCAGGTCCGCCATAAGTTGAAGAGGGAAGCATCTCTCCATATTTCTCACTGTGGTAGAGCATCCACTCCTCTTTCAGGATGCGTCCGCCATCATAGCTGGTGGAGAGCCCTTTTTTCTGGTTCAGCAGGTTGTAGGAAATAATGATCTGGTCCAGCATATTCCACTGCCCCTTGTAGTTGTATGTTCCGAGGCTTTCAAGGTTATGTTTGTCATAAAACAGGTTGTAGCGATCACCAAGGCCTATGTTTTTTCGTTTTCCTGATGCAGACAGGCCGGTAATAATACTGGTATTGGTAGGTTCATCATTGAAATCGCCCATCACGATCAGCTTGTGCTCAGAGCCCCGGGCAAGCAATATATCCATTTGTTTCCTCAGGATAATGGCCGTAAGCATGCGCTGTCTTTCGGTTTCCTTTGTTCCCCCGCTCCTGGATTTCCAGTGGTTCATAAAGATGTGAAGGTCTGAACCGTCGACCGCTTTTCCCTGCACATGAAGGATTCCCCTGTAGAGGTACCCGGGATCTGAGGGATCCTGTACAGGGATATATTCATGAGATTTGTATTTGAACAGCTCTGGCCGGTAAAGCATGGCGCATTCTATACCACGGGGATCAGGGCCATCCTCATGAATGATTTTATACTTACCCTTTCGCATACCCCTCTTGCTGATCAAATCCTCCAGTACAGTCTTGTTCTCAATCTCGGCAAGCCCAATAATCGCAGGCATCCCTTTCACAGGGATGGAGCGTACAACCTCGGTGAGGTCGTCCAGTTTCTTCTCATAACGATCCCATGTCCAGTTTTTTACTCCCCCTTGACTAAAATCTTCATCTTTGGTGCCGGGAGCATCAAGGGTGTCGAAAAGGTTTTCTACATTGTAAGACATCACCACGAAGGTATTCTCCTGTTTCTGGGCGTGGCCCATTTGTGAAAGGAGACTTAGCAGCAATAATATTATTGTGATTTTTTTCATCGTGGCTTTTTTTAGAACACCTCAAAGATATCAAAACAAAAAAAAATTGAATTACTCCGAAAAAGGATATAATTTTAGTGGATATGGGACAGCAGCAGGATGAGCTTTTAAAAAGAATACAGAAACTGGTAAAAAAGAACCAGGACCTGATCAACAGGAACGATAAGCTCCAGAAAGCAGTCACTGAACTTTCCGAACAGAACGAAATGATGAAGCTTCGCCTGAAAGAATCAAAGGTGGAGCTAAAGGATGATCCGTCCCGGGAGGGCCTGGACCAGCTGAAAAAATATAAAATGGCCACTGTTTTATTCGCCTATATTGGCGGATTTAAACACCTGACCGATGCAGTTGATTCGGAGGTGATTATGGATCAGCTGGATGAGGTGCTTATCGAGTTTGGCCGAATTCTTAAGAAGTATAAAATACATAAAATCAAGACCATAGGGGATACTTATATGGCTGCGGGTGGAATTCCTGAGAAAAACATCACAAATCCCATAGACGTTGTGATGGCAGCCCTGGAAATGACCCTTTTCCTGGATCAGTTGAGGCGGATTGATGGGAAACGATACTGGAACCTGAGCCTGGGTATCCATACCGGGCCTGTAACTGCCAATGTTTCAGGGAAGAAGAAAATATCTTATGACATAAAGGGCGATACAGTGAATATTGCCCACCGCATGCAGGGAGTTGGGGATAGCGGTAAGATTCTTATTTCGGTGATGACCTATGAATTGATCAAGGAATTTTTCATCTGTGAGTATTACGGGAAGATGCCTGTGAAATACAAGGGTGACCTCGAAATGTTTGTAGTGAATGGTATCCGACCGGAGTTTTCGATGAAGGGGAGGGGAGTCATGGCCAATGCTCTTTTTGATACCAAGTTCAAGCTAATCCAGTTCACCGACATCCAGGAGATGATTCTTGATAAGCTGGAGAGCGAACTGCCAGCTTACCTCTACTACCATAATGTGAAGCATACTGTTGATGTGGTAACCGAAGTGGAATTGATTGGCTGGGCAGAAGGACTTGATGATGAAGGAATCCTCATGTTGAAAACTGCGGCCCTCCTACACGATGCAGGACACACCATCTCATACGATGAGCATGAGTTTCATGGCACGGAGCTGGCCAGGGAGTTCCTTCCCGGATTTGCTTACAGCCCTGAGCAGATCGAGAAGATTTGCAATATAATTATGGCTACAAAGCTTCCGCCCCAAGCCACTGACATCTACCAGAAAATCATCTGTGACGCTGACCTTGATTACCTGGGTCGTAGTGATATGATACCCGTTTCGAATACACTTTACAAGGAGCTGAAGGAGCAGAATAAGATCGGGACCTTTAATGACTGGAACCGCTTACAGGTGAAGTTCATTTCCTCGCATTCCTATTTCACTAAAACTGCCCGTAGCCTCAGGGAAGTGAACAAGCAAAAACAAATCGAACGCATAAAAAGACTAATAACAGAGGATTAATCTTATGAAGAAACAGGCATCTTTTTCTCTCCTTTTATTATTAACTACCTGCACTCTGATGGCTCAAACTCATCCCCTTACCGGGGATCGACTGGCACATACTTTTTCCATTGTGGCCATCGATCCTGAGACTGGGGAGATGGCTGTTGGGGTACAGAGCCACTGGTTTTCCGTTGGGAGCATTATATCATGGGGACAATCCGGAGTCGGGGTGGTGGCCACACAGTCATTCGTAAATCCGGCCTACGGTCCCAATGGTTTAAAACTGATGTCGGAAGGCCAGAGTGCCGGGGAGGCTTTAAAGTTCCTGGTGGCCGAGGATGAGGGAAGGGATTACAGGCAGGTCGCTTTTCTGGATGTAAATGGGAAAGTCTCTGCCTTTACGGGTGAAAAGTGCATTGCTTATGCTTCCAGGATGATTGGGCAAGATTATTCGGTGCAGGCCAATATGATGTTGAATGATAAGGTTGTGCCGGCCATTAGCAGTGCCTTTGAAGAGAGCCGGGGACAGCCGCTGGCCGAAAGGGTTGTGCTTGCACTGCTGGCAGGCCAGGACGCTGGAGGAGATATCAGGGGCAGGCAATCGGCGGCCCTGATTGTAGTAGGGCCCACGGTGGCCGCAAATCCCTGGGAGGATAAAAAGGTGGACCTGAGGGTAGAAGATCATCAGACTCCACTCCTGGAGTTGAGCAGGCTCTTAAGAGTGCACATGGCCTATGAACATATGAACCGGGGAGACCTGGCGGTTGAACACAGCAATATGGAGCTTGCCCTGCTTGAGTATGAGTCAGCCGAAGCCATGTTCCCGGACAACCTGGAGATGAAATACTGGAAGGCAGTGGCCCTTGCCAACAATGGACGTTTTGAGGAATCTTTAGCCATTTTTAAATCGGTATTCAAGGCTGATGACAATTGGAGGGAACTTACGGTCCGTCTTCCCGATTCGGGATTGCTGACTATTACGGAGGATGAACTTCAGCTTCTTCTTGGCCTTTAACTTTTCATTATGCTGTCAGATTGATCCAGTTCTTTAAGAATGCATTATCTTGTACATAGAAATGATACGTCAACTTTTTTTATGTGTTTTTATTCTGGGTTCTTCCCTGCTTTCCCTGTCGTCTCAGACCATCAGGACCAAAAGTAATGAGCAGGAAGATTGGAATCGCTCCAGGAACATGCTGGAATGTGCTCCCCGGCTTGTAGATCGCAGGGACCTGGTGGAAGACAATTTCAACCATCGTTATATTACAAATAATCCCAGGGATATAGAGGTTGGCTATTTTTCCGTGGAGCCCATCACCTACATGGAGGAGGGTAAGCGCTTTTGTGAAGCGAACCTTCCGGCTGCCGGAGTAAGCTCATCCTATTTCCGTGGTTGCTATGTTACTACCTATACCCTTCCGGGAGATGGGGTTTACCAGGTTGAGATAGAATCCAGGGCCATGGTGTATTATAATGAATTGCTGGTCATAAATGCCCAACACTCCATGGGTAAGATAGATGCCATGCACAAACTGGAGATTGATCTGGATACAGCTTTAAACCCCATCACACCTTCGGGCCTTAGCTATCTCAGTAAACCGGTATTCAACTGGGAGATTGAGATTGATCAATCGGGCGGGTGGCATGGGGAGTTAATTCCGGGGGATATTGAGCTTACAGATTCGGAGCTGCCCGCGGGTATTTCAAGCCTGAATATTAAAAGGAAGGTCAGGGGACCAGGCACTATTACAGTCAGGGAATCACTGGTTTTTAACGTGAGCTCAATCTCAGCTTTCAAGTATGATCCTATCTTTCAGGCCGACTGCCTTTTCATGCTCGATCCACTTGGGATATCTTCCAGGCTACTACCCTGTGAATAAAGCATTCCGTCGCCTCACGGGCCTTAGCCTTTAGATGGGCATTCCAAAGCCGAAAAAGAAGCCGTGGGTATTGATGTTTGTCACAACATATTCAAACCTCAGTACCAGGTCGTAATAGCTGATGAAATCCACACCCAGTCCCCATGAATAGAGAAGCTTGTTGTTATATGGGTTGTACTGGCCATAAATCTCATCCTTCATATAACCCACATCAGCGATCAGGTTCAGATAAAAAGCGTAGGGAACATTCCGAAATTTACTATCCTTGTTTTTTTCCTTCCTGGGCTCCTTCACACTGGGCTTGATGACATTATACTTGAGGTTGCTCCTGAAGTAATACATGTTGTCCCCACGAAGGGCAAAGAGGTCATATCCCCTGATGAAATCGTCTCCCGAAGTTAAATTCTGCTTGAAGTAGTAGGGGATGTTTTCGCCGGATGAGCTTAGTAGTTTAAACATCTCGGCTGTGTACCACCGATCGCCAATCTGCTGGTAGAAGTGCATATCAAACCCGTAGTTGAAATAATCCACTTCATGGCCGATGATTCCCATACCTGCTTTCTCCACAAAACCCTTCAGGTAGTATCCCTTTAATGGGTAGGCATGACTGTTCCTGGAATCATACCAGTATTCCATATAAAGCGACATGTAGGTGACATTCTGCAGGCCTGAGGGAAGGAAGCTGGCAATAGGTTCAGCCAGGGTGAAATTGTATAAACTATCAGAGACGCGAACATTATTTGCAGTCAGGCTGACTTTACCGTAATTATAGAGGCCGGGCCTGAACTTAAGGGTAGTGACAAAGGATAAATTCTCCATGCTATTATTATCATAAATCATCTGCCTTTCGTTTTCCAGGGAGCCATATTCCACTACAGAGGAGCTCTTCCAAACGCCTCCAAGCAGCAGACCGATTTTCTGGCCCTTTCCGATCCAGGGAACAAGGTAGCCCAATGCGACTCCTTGAGAAGAGCCCACATAAGCCTTGAATGAGGCTTGATGACCAAGCCCCCACAGGTTGTTATGACTTGTGAACAAACCCATGGTCAGGTAGGAAAGATCAGGATCCTGCAACCAGTCGTTGAAGTTGGGATAATCCAGTTGAAGGATGGGGAAGGCCCAGAAATACCAACGCTCCTTTACATGAATCCGAAGCTTGTAATAATTTTCCTCAATTTCTTCGAGATAGAGGTCAGCCTCCAGGAAAAGTTTGGTGTTAATGATGTTTTCCCTGCTGTATTTCAATCGCAGCGATAGCTCGCTTGAATCGTGACGGCTAAATCTTTTTTGCCCGCTTGTGACAGAAAATACAGATTTGGCATCCATGGTGAGCAGGCTGTCCCCCATTGTAAAGTCCAGCTCCCTTATGATGATCCTCTCTTTTGTACGATCATTACCACTAACCTCGATTTCAGATATTTTCACATAGGGAACCTCAAAGTATTCTGGCATATGTAAGGCTCCATCTTCGGTCTGACCCGAGAGTCTGGAAGGAGAAAGGGCGATAAATAAAACAAGCAATCCAATTATCGAACCGGGATTTTTGTACAGAGCTCTCATAATTTGCTCTTACGTGCCTGGAGTTTAATGTTTCTCCACCTCACCTGGTAAGGGGTGGGATTATTGCCCACATCATGCACCTGAAGAC
>JAOZLK010000574.1 GCA_029934875.1 Bacteroidales bacterium
TTGCATGAGTAAGAAGATTTTTTTTGTTGACGATGATAAAATGATTCTGAACCTGCTGGAGTATACTTTCCAGAGCAGGCAGGATTATTCTGTTATTACTTTTCAGACAGGTGAAGATTGTTTGAAGAGTCTGGACCAGGATCCGAAACTAATTGTACTCGACCATATTCTTTCCGGACCAGGTGAGGAACTTCTTAGCGGACTCGAAACCCTCAAGGAAATTCGCAAAATAGACAGGGATATTCCCGTTGTAATTTTGACCGGACAGGGAGACGATGCACTGCTTTCAGAGTTTATGGAGAATGGTGCCAATCGTTATCTGACCAAAGATGATTTCTTCATCGATTCCCTGATCGAGACCATACAACAGATGATTCCCTGATCATACTTTCCTTTAATCCGCTAGAACTCATTAATTAATGCTGCGGATATGTTTTTTTTTATAAGATAAATTTATACTTTTGCACACCCAAATTGAAGAAGAGTGAGCAAGAGGGATTTATATGCCATCCGGGTTTCAGGATTAGTAGAGGGGGATCACGATTTTTCATTTGAGTTGGATCATAGGTTCTTTGCTTCTCTGGAGGAGACTGAAATTGAGAATGGGAATGTCAGGGCGGACATAATCCTTGAAAAAAAGCTTGACTTACTGGCGCTCCATTTTCATCTGGCAGGTGAGGTGGAGGTGTCTTGTGATCGTTGCCTGGAGCCTTTCTCAGCAAAGATTGAAACAGATCAGAAAATCTTTGTAAAACTGGGGGAAGATGAGGTTGAAATTGAGGACGATGTAATCATAATTCACCGGGATGATCATGAAATTGGAGTTGCACAGTATTTGTACGAATTTATATTACTGGCGCTTCCCTATAAAAAGATTCATTCCGATGATGAGAATGGAGTTCCAAAGTGTGATCCGGAAATGATCCGGAAACTGGAAGAGCACCAGGTATTGGACGAGAAAAAAGATCAGACAGATCCCAGATGGGATACTTTAAAAGGAATAATTGATAAATAGACTGTAGATATGGCACATCCAAAAAGAAAGACGTCTAAGCAAAGAAGGGATAAAAGAAGGACCCATTACAAGGCCGAAGCCCCGACGCTTTCCACTTGTTCCACCACCGGAACTGTACATGAGCGCCATCGTGCATATTATGTAGATGGCAACCTTTATTATAAAGGTAAATTAGTGATTGATTCTGAAGCACAGGTAGGTTAAGGCCGTGCCTCCCCCGGAGGCAAATGCTACCAATGCGAATTGGAATTGACATGATGGGGGGTGATTACGCCCCGGAATCCACAATTCGTGGTTCCATTCTTGCCCGAGAAGCTTTCCCGGAGAGTCTAGAGTTGTTCCTGGTCGGAGATCATGACATTCTTATGCGTTATTCAGATGAACATCAACTGGATATCAGCGGAATGACCATTGTACATACCCCTCAATCCGTTGGGATGGGGGACCACCCCCTCAAGGCTTTTAAAGAGAAAGCAAAATCTTCTGTTTTTATGGGGCAGCAACTTGTTGCTGAGGGTTCAATCGATGGTTTCTGTAGTGCCGGAAATACTGGTGCTATGATGGTGGGAGCCATGCAAATCATCACTTCTATTCCGGGTATTATCCGCCCGGCAATTGCAGCTCCTATTCCGAATATTGTTGGAAGTCGTTCGCTCTTACTTGACGTGGGGCTGAATCCGGATGCCCGCCCCGATGTTTTATACCAGTATGGCACCATTGGTACCATTTACTCTAAATTGGTTCATGAAATTGCTGAACCGAAAGTAGCTTTGCTGAATATCGGATTGGAAGAGGAAAAAGGGAATTTGGTGACCAGGAGTGCTTACCAGTTAATGAAAGATTCTCTTGATTTTGATTTTATCGGTAATTTTGAGGCCAACGAGCTGTTTATTTCCGAACGTGCAAACGTGATTGTCGCAGACGGTTTTATTGGAAATATGGTATTGAAAGAGGCCGAGGCATTTTACCGGGTGGTTTCCGCAAAAGGGGTTGGCAATGGTTACTTTGAGATGTTTAATTTTGAGAATTTTGGGGGGACTCCGGTTCTTGGGGTCAATGGCCCACTAATTATCGGACATGGAATCTCAAATGAAAAGGCTATTAAAAGCATGCTTCTTCACACTGCAGAAGTTGTTGAAGCGGGTCTTGTTAAAAGGATAAAAGAAGAATTGAACAGATGAGCAAAATCGAGGCAGGTATAACAGGGATTCAAGGATTTCTTCCCGAGTACAGATTGACCAACGATGAGCTGAGCACCATGGTGGAAACAACCGATGAGTGGATCATGCAAAGAATTGGAATTAGGGAGCGAAGAATTCTTAAGGAAGGAGCCACTTCCGATATGGGAACAGAAGCGGTTAAGGGTCTGCTTGAGAAAACCGGGACCTTACCTGAAGAAATTGATTTATTAATCTGCGCTACCATTACCTCAGACTATTCCTTCCCTTCCACGGCCAACCTTATCAGTGATAAGGCAGGTTTAAACAATATAATGAGTTTTGATATATCAGCGGCTTGTTCTGGTTTTATATACGGACTTCAGACGGCGGCTGCATTTGTACAGTCGGGCCAGTATAAGAAGGTGATCCTTGTGGGTGCAGATATGATGTCCTCCATCACTGATTACTCCGACCGGACTACCTGTCCGCTTTTCGGTGATGCCGCTGCTGCTGTGCTTCTCGAGCCGGTTGAGGAGGGCCTGGGTGTGCGGGATTCAATTCTGCAGTCAGATGGAAGTGGCGTGCATCATTTAAAAATGAAGTCAGGAGGCTCACTGAGACCACCTTCACACGAGACAGTGGATAACAGGGAGCATTTTGTTTACCAGGAGGGACAGGCAGTATTTAAAGTTGCGGTCTCCAAAATGGCCGATGTCTCGGTAGAGATTATGGAAAAAAACGGCCTGTCGCCGGAAGAACTTACATGGCTCGTTCCTCACCAGGCCAATATGAGAATTATTGAGGCTGTTGCACGCCGTATGGGCATCCCCAAAGAGAAGGTGATGATTAACATTGAAAAATATGGTAATACTACAGCTGCAACCATTCCACTCTGTCTCTGGGAATGGGAGTCACAGCTTAAGAAAGGAGATAATATAATCCTTTCTGCTTTTGGAGGAGGATTTACATGGGGATCGATTTATCTTAAGTGGGCTTACGACGCGGAATCAGAATAATGATTAAATTTGCAAACAAAAGAGAAGGAAATGGCAAAAATGGCTGAAGCAGAGAATAGCAATAAGATCAACATGATCGGAGTAGGAACCACCATTGAGGGAAATATCTCTTCAAGCGAAAACATCCGTTTTGACGGAAATCTCATCGGCAACCTGAATACAAAAGGAAAGGTTTTTGTAG
>JAOZLK010000575.1:0-425 GCA_029934875.1 Bacteroidales bacterium
TTTGCCTGTCAAAAGAGGGAACATCATATAGATCAGAAAATGCCGGATCGTTTGCTCCTACCCCTTTGGGATAAAAATTTCGGGCCACCTCGAACATCTCTCCCGGTCTCTCATGGAAGGTGGCAATGGTTTTCATGCCCTGTCGTCTGGCCGCCTCAAACATCTCACCCAGCAAATCCCTGTGTGGTCCCTGATCCATGGCATTGAACTTATCAAAATCACTGTCCCACAGGATGAATCCATCACCATGCTCAGCAGCTACACCGGCAAAGTCAGCCCCGGCCCTTTTATAAAGCGCTGCCCACCGGTCAGGGTTCCAGTTCTCTGCACTGAACAAGGGAACAAAATCGTGGTAAGCAAATTCACTGGGATCCCCATAGTTCTCACGGTGAAAATCATACACACCATAGTTTTGCTCTCCTGAA
>JAOZLK010000575.1:435-3371 GCA_029934875.1 Bacteroidales bacterium
AGAACAGCATCATCGAACCACTGTGGCATGGTCCATTGTGCGAGAGAGTTCCAGTTGGGCTGGAATTTAAGATCTTTTCCTGCGGCCCCTCCTGAACGATTTGAACAGCTACTCATCGTCCCAAGAAGCAAAACAATAATAACAAGAGCTGACAGACTGAGTTTTTTCATATTCTCCTATTTGAAAATGATGTAAGGAATCTCCAATTTTTAACTCTCACTTTTCTTTCTTACTTTGCGTAAGAAAGTTAATTTAAATTGAAGAATTTACAAAAACGCATCATTGCCTGATTAGCAATTTATTATGATTCAACATGATAAAGCTATCCAACTATTTACTGCTTTTGGTCAGCGGATTTCTGATTGCATGCACGAATAATGACAGAACTGGGACTACCGATTCCTTCCTTCCGGAATCACTCAGTTTCGAACTCAACTCGGGTGAAGAGGCTGATTGGGATGATGTGGATGAATGGGATGGCTTGTCTGGTGGAATCCGAAGCAATGGCTATTATTCCCCGCCAGATGGTTACAGTTATGCATATCAGCAGGGTAAGGGATCCTGGATCTCCAGGGAAACCAGCCATGTAATCCAGGAAGATATGACCTATACCATGAGACTTTGGTCACGCAGTGTCAACAAAGCGGGGAACACGGCAAATACCAGACTCCAGGCAGGATTTCTAATGGATGGAGATAAGATAGTCGCAGTTGAACAGGATGTAGGTGCGCCCAGGCTGAAAGGTGCAGCTGCCACCGAGCCCAATGACGATGGAGCAAACATCTGGGTGGATGGCGAATACAGGCACCAGTTCAACGAGCTTCATATGTACCAGTCACTCAACTCTGACCCGGTGGAAGATCCATGGCTGGTGGTGGAGAACAGCGGGTACGACCGTATCAGTGCAGACCTGGGATGGGCTGTAGGGAATGTGATAGCTGGTGAGCAGAAATTCATCTACGGCACGCTATACAAGGACCGCCCTCCCTGGTATTCTTCCCTTACCATCACAAAGGTTTTGTCAGAAGATGCGCCAGATTATCAGTGGTCAGATCCGGAGCTGGTACTTGAGCACTCGGGCTCAGAATTTCCATGGGTGCTGGATGCACATGGATACTACGATGAATCCTCGGGCAGGTTATGGATGTCGTGGGGCGGAGGCATCTGCTATGTGACGGAAATGGATCCTGCAAGCGGGATGATCAAGGGCCACCCCGAAAGTAAGGAATTTGATGATCATCCTGAGGGGATGCATACGGCAGTGGCCACATGGCCAGAAACCCGGGATGGATGGAGTGGGGATCAGTGGTCCAATGCCTGGAATGAAGGACCGGCACTGTACAAGCGGAACGGGTACTGGTATTTCCTGGCCTCCTATGGCCACCTTGGGGAAAACTATACCATCCGCTTGGGGAGAGGGACAAGTCCCACCGGGCCGTTCTACGACAAACACGGGACCAGCCTGATGGAATTTGATGAAGAGCGGAATACCTTTGGCTCTACCCTTCTTCTGGGAGCGGAAGGGGAACAGCTTGTTCCCGGTCATCCACATATCTGGGAAGAGAACGGAGATTACTTCATGGGATTTGATTTCAGAAAAGACGGCAGCAAAGAAATGGACTACATGGGGATCAGGCGCTTGTACTGGGTTGATGACTGGCCCACCATCTGGATGCCGGTGGAGGTCACATTAAATGCCGATGATAATCCCGAAATCATTGGAAAGAAACTTGAAATTGGCTTCAGAAATACAGGAGAAACAGGATCGGAACTGGGGGTGGATTTGATCACAATCTCAGTTTCTAAAACAAAATAAGATGAAAAAATTATTTATCACCGGAATTTGCCTGATGCTGGCGATTTCAGGCTTCACCCAAAAGTTTGACATGGGAGAGATTAATGGAGCCAGCTACCTCATCTGTATTCCGGATAACTGGAACCAGGGACTGATCATGTATGCCCACGGCTATGTAGAGATAGAGGAAGAAATCGAAGCATATGAAGCAGAACTCAATGAATTCATAGAGATATTTACCTCCAGGGGATTCGCCTTTGCTGAATCGTCCTACAAAAGACAGGGACCTGTGATTAAGGACGGAATTGAAGATACGGAAGCCCTTCGCTCCTATTTTGAAATCAAATACGGGGATCCGGAATTGTGCATCATTACCGGGCATTCCATGGGAGGTATCATCTCACTTGCAAGCATTGAAAGATATCCCTATGAGTATGACGGAGCCATGCCCCTGTGCGGATGGCTGGCTCCAGTACATTCAATGATGAAGCATGTACTGGATGTGCTGGTCACCTATGACTACCTGTTTGGAGAAAACAATGGAGAGATCGTTACAGGCGAAAAACAGATTGAGCCTGAGACTATATCAAAACAACTTGAACAAAGCCCTGCACTGGCCACCCTTTTCTCTGAGCATTTCCGGGTAAGGGTATCTGACCTGCCCGAGGTCATCGATTTCGGTCAGAATATGCTGAAGGAATCCACCGCATGGTTAGGGGGGCTTCCAGTGGGCAACACGGAGACCATCTATGATGGATTTGGAAATAAGGACTACAATCTGAACCAGAAGGTGAAAAGGTATGCGGCTGATCCTGAAGCCGCTGCCTACTTCATTCAATACAACACTCCCACCGGGAGAATTTCTGACCCGGTCCTGGCGCTTCATACCACCTATGATGAACTTATACCCGCAGAGACCTATAAATATTACGAGGCAGCCACGCAGATACAGGGAACCGGACATCTCTATAGACAGCAATATGTGGTCAGCGATGGCCATTGTAATTTCACCCTCGAAGAAACCAGCCAGGCCTTTGATCAGCTACTTAGCTGGATCAGAGAGGGACGTAGGCCAGAACCCGTTTATAAATAATCAATCGTACAATATGAAAAAATCACACCTTATCTTATCATTCTCCTG
>JAOZLK010000087.1:0-6120 GCA_029934875.1 Bacteroidales bacterium
TAACAATGGTGTTTTTGGCAAGTCCGCTTTCATCCAGAAACTCCATCAGGCGACCCACATTTACATCAATATGGTCGATCATGGCGTTGACTGTGGACAGTTCTTCCGAGAGATTTTTAGACCTGTATTTATCAATGTATTCTTCCGGGGCACGCCACTGTCCATGGGGAGCCATGTAGGGGAGATAACAGAAGAAAGGCTCATCTGCATGCTCTCTCATGAATCGGATGGCTATCTCGGTCAGGGTATCAGTGGCCCATCCACCCCTGTGCTGCTCCATTCCATTGTAAGTCACCAAACAATCTCCGTGCTGGTAAAGTTTTGCCACCCATGCATGGTCAAATCCCCTGTTCCAGGGCTGCCAGGCATCCGGATGGCCCGAGTGCCATTTCCCCATCATTCCTGTGGCATAACCGTTCTTCTGCAGCACCTCGGCGATGGTGGTCTCATCGAGATTGAGGTAATCGTGGCCCCTGTGAACACCCCAGACTCCTGTTTTAAGGAACTGTCGCCCGCTAAGCAGAGAGGCCCGACTTGGTGCGCAGAGGGGGGCTGCATGAAAGTTGCTAAACTCAACTGATTCGCAGGCAAGTCTGTCGATGTTGGGAGTCTCAAGGTAAAGGTTCCCATGGTGAGATAAATCGTCGTAGCCCTGGTCGTCGGTGAAGATGATCAGAAAATTGGGAGGAAGGGGCTCCTCATTTTTGATGCACGAAGTCATGAAGATGTTTGCAAGCAGCACCAGGGATGCCGATAGCATGGCTGTAAATTTTCGCATGGCTGGTTCGTTTAATATTCTATTTCAAAATCCCCATGAGACAGAGTCCTGGGATATTCGTATAGTTCTTTTACTTTTTCGGGGGTATTGTGGGTAAGCACCCACCTGCTCCATACCATGAACCAGGCCCACATGGGCTGGGCATCAAGGACCTCCGTGGTGGGAGCCTCACCTACCTCGCCAAGTGAGATCAGCTTTCCTTCGGCCAGTTCCAGCAGTTGATCGTGATGCTCCTGGCGATAATCGTTATGATAAACGTCTGCTGCAAGCACATCCACATATTCCAGCCCGGGGAAGTAGAGTTCATAGGCATAGGCCTCATCATTCTCCCTGTCGCGCGGAGCATTGGTGTTCCACACCCAGATCAGGTTGTCCAGGTGGTGGTGGTTCACATAGCGCTCGTACATCATTTTCCATAGTGCGACAAAGCCCTCTTCGCCTTTCTTATCGCCCCACCAGAACCAGATCCCGTTCATTTCGTGATAGGGCCGCCATAATACCGGGATATTCAAATCCTGCAGTTGCTTCAGGTAGGAGGCAACAGTGTCGGCCCTTTCAATCCATTTGCTGTGGAGGGCTGTTCCGGGTGTTATCAGGTCCTTCCATTCTTCTTCGCTCATTTCACCCTGGGTACTTGTGGCCCAATCGAAGGGGGGATCATCCTGTGGGCGTCCCGTGTGCCACATAAGGGTCACAATGTAACCGTCCATATGTCGTTGGACTGCCTCTTTAATAATGCCTTCCGGATTTCCTTCCCGGTAGTAATTCCCAAAATCACTTCCCCAGATGGCGGGCGACTTTCCCGTGAGATCCTCCACATACTTGTGCCATTGATTCATATCCCGGCTTCCATTGTGATGACCGGAGATGATCTTTTCTCCGCTGATGGAATAAAGATAGTCCAGTAAAGCCCGGGCTTCGGGTGTGGCGTTTTTATTAACCGGTTGTGGGTTTCTCTGGCCATGGTGATTTTCAGTTTCGGTACTGCGTAATATATTGATGCAGTTAATTAAGGAGCGGGCATTGTGGTAGTTGCCCTTCCATATGCTGCCTTTGTCTCCCTCTTTTTCCTCCGGGTGCTCATTGATGCCTGTTCGGTACCATCCGCCACCCTCGTAGTCGATCAGGTAATTTTTGCAATAGTCCCACGAGCGGGTAAATTTGTCATAGTATTCCAGGGGATCGTCAGGATGAAGTTCCGACATGATCAGCATGGTGTGAAATGTTTCTGTGGCAGCCCACCACTGGGTAAAAGTTTCCAGGATGCTCATTCCCTCTTCGCCCTCAAAATAGTATCCCGATTCGTAGGTTGCACCAGTCAATGGATCAAATCCATTCTCGATGGTATGGTCGGTCATCCGCTTAGAGACCAGGTGGGTCTCTGTATCATTTTCTCTGCCAATGACATGGGAAGCTTCAAGCATCAGGAAGGCGGTTTCGATATCATGACCGAAGGAAATGTGATCCAGCACATGCTCGTTTTGGCCTCCATTATAAACCTTATCTGTGTAGTATACAGGCGACCAGTCCTGCCGGAAGAACAGGTTCATATATCCTCTTTCAGTGGTAATGGTATCGCGGATGAGAAGCAGCATTTCGAGGATTCTCGATTTCAGGTGTTCATCGGGCCAGACTTCGTAGAGAGCCGTAAGCCCTTCCAGAATATGGATGGAACTGTTCTGGTCCTTGGGTGGGGTACCTCGATGACCCTCTTTCAGAGGTGTTCCGTCTCGCAAAATGAACTGGAAATAGCCCCCGAATTCAGGATCATAGGCGTGTTCATCCAGCCATTTGAAAGATTTAATGGCCAGGTCCAGGGCAGCTGGATCATTAGACTGCTCGAAATAGGCAGAGAGGCCGTAAATGGCGAAAGCATTGCCGTAGGCTGTTTTTGTCAGTGCATAGTCTTCATCCTCAAGTAGCTCTCCCTTTCGGTTTGTTGTTGTAAAATATCCCCCAAATTCTTTGTCCCACATCACATCACGGAGGAAGATATAGCCGTGTTCACTTGCTTTCAGATAGAGGGGGTTATCGGGATACATCTTTGCCATCTGGGCGGCTGCCCAGGTGTGGCGTCCCTGCATGACAATAAATTTAATCTGCTTCTCTTTTGGCTTCCAGTCCTTGTCAAAACTGCTGAGGTAACCACCATACTCCTCGTCAATGCAACGGGGATACCAGTAGTCCATCATACCCTTGGTCAGCACAAGCTCCATTTCATCGGCAATGGCAAGGGGGTCTTTTGTTATTGACTGATCAGCCTCATTCGCCGTGCTGCTTTGCCCGGAAGAACATGCTCCTGCAAGTACCAGGAAAAGAAGTGTTGCTGTCAGCAATGCCGGGATTTTAATTCTGAAATCATTCATGATACCATAATTTTGTTTGGGTGGAAGACATTTAATCCAATTTTTCAAAAAGTAAAAGGCGGAAATCCATGAGCGATTGGCCCGGCATTTCCAGAGCACGTAAAGACAATTGACCGGGCCCCTTATCAAGATGCCAGCGTCCAAGGTCCAAGGGCTTGAAATCCTTCACATAGGATTCACCCCTCTCTCCGGTCACGTCATGTTCCATTCCCCTTAAGGGAGGGTCGAAGGGAGTTTCGATTTTTCCTGCCAGGGAACTATTCCCAAGCTTCAGTTGAAATTGGGATCCTTCATCTCCTTCGGGACAGGTATAGTATAAGGTCACATTGAAGTTTCCTTCCTCGAGAATTTCCACATCCCAGGTAATACTGTCATCAATGCTGATCCAGTTTGTAAAAAAGGAGCAGTTGGGCCATTGGTTGGAACGCCTGATATTGCCATGTGCCACCCCGTCTCTTGCGGGCATGTGGGTGAAGTGTGCTTCCGGGTACCCGATGGTAAAAGGGCGATGATCCTCCTCGGGTAACTCTGAGGCTACCTTATTAATGTAGGAGGCCCTGGCTTCCATGTGAGCATGATATATCTCCGGAAACTTTTCTGACACATCTTCCTTCTGGGCCCTGTCATACTCGATATCGTATAACACTCCTTCCGAATCGAGACGGTATTTCTGACTTCGCACAGAGATTTTATCTTTCCACTGGTTGAATATATAGCGCTCACTCCATGATGGGGCCTCCTCGAGTAAAAGGGGGGAAAGGCTGTGCCCATCCAGTTCTTTTTCTGACTGGAGATCTATACCTGCCAATGCACTCAGTGTAGGCAGGAGATCGATTACTGAAGCCAGGTGCTCAATTTCCAAGCCTTTTTTAATTTTTGCCGGCCACTTCACAAAGAGGGGGGTGCGAACCCCACCTTCATCGGTGGATCCTTTACGCCCCTTCATGCCACCGTTCCAGCGCCAGCTATTGGGTCCGTTGTCGTTGAAATAGATCACAATGGTATTCTCCTCAAGCTCCAGCTCTTTCAGCTTCTTTATTACCCGCCCCACGTTCCAGTCGATGTTTTCACACATGGCCAGGGCTGCTTTTGTAAAGAGGATGTCTTCCTCAGCCTGATTGTGAGAGTGCATCTCCAAATCCATGTTCTCAAACTTGTCAAACCACCTTTCGGGTACCTGCATGGGACTGTGTGGAGTATTAAAGGGAAGGTAGAGGAGAAATGGGCGCTCCTCGTTGCTCTGAATGAAATCGATTGCATGCTTGGTAAGATCGTCCACCAGGAAACCTTCGCCCCGGACAATTTTGCCATTGTGTTCAAGCATGGGGCTGAAGTAGGATCCCCAATGGCCCGAGCAAAATCCGTAAAAGTCATTAAAGCCGCGGGAGTTTGGATGGTAGGGGGGCTGCATTCCATTGTGCCATTTGCCATAGGCAGCTGTGGCATAACCGGCCTCTTTAAAAACCTGTGCCAGGGTGTATTCATCCAGATCAAGCCTTTCCCCTCCGGCAGAAGTGCTGTATACTCCAGCACGTTGATGGTACCTCCCGGTTAGGAGCTCGGCCCTTGTTGGAGAACAGACTGCCTCCACATAAAAGTTAGAGAAAAGGGCACCATCTGAAGCCAGCCGGTCGATATTGGGCGTTTCCAGGTTCTGGTTCCCTGCCATGCTGAAGTCGCCCCAACCCTGGTCGTCGGACAAAAAAATCACCACATTGGGCATCCTGGAATCTTCCGGATGGACCTGGCAGCCCATCATTATACAGGCTAAAAGCAATAATGTGTATTTAGCAGATAGTATTCTGTTCATTATTGGAGGTGTAAGCTGTGAAAATCCGTGATCTGCAATTTAGAAAAACATTTTTTTAAAAACGGCTTTTTAAGTATTAAGGATAAATATCAGTAGAATAGATCATTAAGAGCATTAAGAGCATTTTGGATAAATCTTTACAAGGAAAAATGGTGGTTTGAATATTTCTTTGATAAAAAAAATTAACTTTATGCAACAGATTGCATTTTACAAGCTAACTGAACTAACTGAACTAACTGAACTAACCCGAACTATTATGAATGACTTTACCAGAAAGCTTTCACTTTTCGTTTTACTATTCGCTCTTATTCCAGGCGTACTTTTTGCCTCGGGAACTATAAAGGGTAAGGTTAAAGACGCAATTACCGGAGATCCTTTGCCCGGTGCTAATGTCGTGATAAAGTCCATCTATCACGGAACCTCCACCGACATTTCCGGAGATTTTGTTCTGGCCGCAGTTCCTGACGGACAGCAGGTGGTCACTATCTCTTACCTGGGCTATGTTGAACAGGAAATTACTGTGAACATTAGCGATGGTGAGACTGAAACCATTGAGGTTGTACTCCAGGTGCTTACCATACAGGGTGAGGAGGTTGTGATTACCGCCCAGGCATACGGCCAGAGAGCAGCCATCAACCAGCAGCTGGCTTCCAATACAGTGGTTAATGTAGTATCTTCAGAAAAGATCGAAGAACTCCCCGATGCCAATGCAGCTGAGGCCATTGGACGTCTGCCTGGTATCTCTCTTAAGAGGAGCGGTGGAGAAGCCAACAAGGTGGTTATTCGCGGTCTGTCCCCACAATATAATAATATCATGATAGAGGGAATCAAGATGTCCTCCACCAGTGATTTCGACAGATCTGTAGACCTGAGCCTTGTGCAGAGTGAGTCCCTGGCCGGGATTGAAGTTTCCAAATCCCTGCGTGCCGACATGGATGCCGATGCCCTTGGGGGAACAGTTAATCTCAGACTTCAGGAAGCCAAATCAGGATTCCATTGGGGTGCTGGTGCAGAAGGAGGCTATGCAAATATCAGTCAGAATTTTTCAAATTATAAATTCAACGGGGATATAAGTAACCGTTTTTTTGATGATCATTTTGGAGTCAGTGTGAAGGGTTCCTACGAGCAGAAGCAACTTCCATCCCAACAATACAGCGGGAGCTACT
>JAOZLK010000087.1:6130-10860 GCA_029934875.1 Bacteroidales bacterium
TGGGATCAAACCCTGGATGAAACCGGCAGCTTTGTGATCGACTCTTCATTGTTTCGTCTGACCAACAATGCCACGCTTACCGACCGGCAGGTTACCAGGCACCGGACCAACGGTACCTTTATTCTGGATTATAAAAACGATTGGTGGGAAGCCAAGTTTTTCAATCTTCTGAGTATCAAGAATGACGATGTTATCAATAGAGCCAACCAGTTCCGTTTCAACTCAACTGCCAGCCCAGAACAGTATTTACAAACAAACAATATAGCCGAGTGGAGGACAACCACCCGAACCCATACCTTTCAGAATACTTTCCGCTTCGGGGCTTCAAAAATAAATGTGGACCTGAGTCACACCTATGCTGAAGTGAATATGGATGATCAAACCTTTCCTCTCATTGATATCACCCCTGGTAATCTTCCCATCAACTCTTTGAAGAATGCCCAGCCCACATTCCTAATGGATCAATTTGGAGGTCCCGATTCTCTGAACATCCCAAATACTTTCTTGCAGGAATTTGCACTCGGAAACAGGCAACTCATCGATAAAGGATATGATGCCCGGATTGATTACGAATGGTCATTCACCACCAGTGGTATTCTTTCAGGAAAACTTCAGGCAGGCGGTAAATACCACAAATTGGTCCGGACCAGTAACGGAACATCTCAATATTCCAGCTTCCAGTGGGGCGGTGGAGGTGCCAACCGTAATAGCCTGGTAAATATGTTTCCTGAGATAGGGCTGGACCTGAATGCCCAACGTGGTATCGCTGCAAACTATTTTGTGGATCCCAACTATGATCCCGGAGAATTCCTCAATGGCCGCTACGAGCTGGGTTGGGGAGCTGATCTTGACTACCTTCAATCTATGCAGAGTCAGTTCTATCCCGATGGAGGCGTTTATTTCGAGCGTGGGGCGGATACTTACCGGCGTGACTATGAAGCTACAGAGGAGCTTTATGCCGGATATATTATGACCGAACTAAATATCGGATCCAAGTTGATGATTCTGCCTGGTGTGCGCTATGAGGATATGAGTACCAATTACTTTGCCTATCATGTGACCACCAACAGCGGGGCTACAGGAATCGAGCCCAATCCCGATTCGGTAACTACGGACCGGCACAATGCCAAATGGTTTCCCTCTGTAAACCTGAAGTACAAACCCACCGACTGGTTGAGTGTTCAGGGTGCGGCTTATGCGAGTACCACACGGCCCAGTTTCCGCCAAATTTCACCATATGTGCAGTACTCCACCACCAGCGATAATTTTTCTTCCAACAATCCTTACCTGGAACCTGCCAGTGCGTGGAACTATGATTTGGGAGTCTCCATTTCTAAGCCCAAGCTGGGCTTGATAACGGTCTATGCTTTCTACAAGGTCATCGATGACCTGATTTTCAACATGCCCAATTACGCACCGGCCAAAGACTCGTTGATGATGAACGGACCTGATGACCTGGCAGATCGTCTCTTACCTGAAGATTATTATGACGAAGGACAGATAAAGCTGGCCTCCAAAACCAGCTTGCCTTTCAATAACCCGGAAAGGGCCCAGGTTTACGGGATTGAATTATCATGGCAAACCAGCTTCTGGTACCTGCCAGGTGCTTTGAGAGGACTGGTACTGGACATTAACTGGACCCTATTGAATACCAGGACCGAGTATCCCTACTTCAATGATGTGGTTGTGGATGTGGACTCCAGCTTTTTTGTACCCAAGAAAATCTTTGGATTGGGCTACGAAACACGTGAAGGTCAAATGGTCGATCAACCATCTTCCATCCTGAACATCATCCTGGGATGGGACTACAAGGGTTTCAGTGCGAGAGTGAGCTACCGCTACCAGAGCAGAACCCTGAACTCTCTCGATGCAAGGTACTCTGTTTCAGACACCTACTATGACACTTTCTCCCTGGTGGATTTGATGTTAAAACAGAAGATAACCAAGAACATTTCTTGTTATGCCAACCTGACCAACCTCACCAACCATGTGGATGATTACTACTGGGCAAATTCCGGAACTGGCACCCATATGCCAACCCGGGCCGAATTTTATGGCTTCCGGGCGCAGTTAGGTGTTAAAGTTAAATTTTAAAATAGGAGGTTTTATAAACCATATTTCAATAATCAAACAAAGTAAATTATTTTTAACTAAAAGCTGAAAAACATGAAAATCAGAACTTTACTATTAAGTATTGCGGGATTGTTCGCAGCCGGATCCCTGATGGGACAGGCGATTGTGGAGGTTGTTCCTGGTGAAGGAACACTTGAGTCCACCATCAACGCCGATACCACTGCTACCGGTGAAAGAACCGATCCAAACACGATTTATGAACTGGTGCCAGGTGGGGTCTACCTTATGAACTCCGGTATCAAGTTCACTGCTCTTGGTGGTACACTTACCTTGCGTATGAAAGCTGATGCTCCTGCTGATAGCAAGAAGCCCATCATCCTCAGGATTATTAAGGAGGGTGTGGATGTATCCAACTCGTCCATTGCAGCTAGCCTGGTTATGGAGAATATCCACTACCAGGGTATGGAGTTAACCACCGCCCAACTTCCTTGGGCAGCATTTAACATGAGTGGTGACAATAGTACACTTACTGTGGATAACTGCCTTGTTGAATTTCAAAACGGGATCACGTGGAACATGAACTCGGTAGCCTCTGGAGCCAAGATCTCTGTCAGGAACTCATACTTCCGCGACATGAACAACTTCGGCCAGTGGTGGCAATCAAGGGTGGTACAGTGTAAAGTGCCTGTTGATGAGTTTATTTTCGAAAACAACACCGTTACCGGTGGGGGTCTGATGATCCTGGGCCAGTCAGCCATGTTCGAGTATGCTGTTATCAACCACAACACCATTATCAATACCCACAAATATCCCTTCCTGAACCAGTACTGGAAGGAATGCTACTTCACAAACACCCTCTTTATCAACGCAAATATGGTGGGTGAAGATGCTGAGAATGTAGCGACTGGTGGACAGGATCCTGATGGAAGGGCTCCGACTGATAACGGTGATGGTACTTATACTACCCATGAAATGTGGCATGGTATTTCCGGTATTGATACCATCATTGCCAAGCAAATTGGCATTCAGGCTAAGTTCTACAATGAGGACTCTACTCTGACCGATGATATTGATGAGATCTCCGACTATATCTTCTATGCAGCCGACAACGTAGTGGTAAGTAGTGCTACACTGGATAACTACTATGCTGGGGGAACAGGAAACTGGACAGGTGTTCTGGAATCTCACCTCACATGGAGTGGTATTGGTACTCCTCCTTTCGCAGTTGAGAATGTTCCCGGAATCTGGAAGAATTCAAGGGCAGAAGCTTTGGATGCAGACTGGGACAACATCAAATATGAGAACAACAGCATCTATGAAATGACGGCTGCTGACCTGGGTATGGGAACTGAGGTTCTGCCTCAGGCTGCTGCTGATGTATTCGCCGCGTGGAATCAGAATGCCTGGGCTGTACCAGGAGCTGAAAAGCCCACCGATTTCTCTGCTTATTATTTTGGAGACTATGATCCAGCTACTATCCCCGGTGTTGAAATAGAATCAGCACCTTCAGGAGAAGGCGGGATTGTTAAAATTTCCGATATGATAGAAGACTTCAGCTACACAGCTGACCTGATGTCAGAAAGTGATGGTTTGAAGATTGGTGCTCAGCATTGGGATGATCTTGCATTTGATGGTGCAGCTTCTCTGGCTGCTGTAAAAGCTGCTTATGCTGGTACTTCTGGAATTGAGGATAAATTTGCTACAGTTTCAAGGTTTGAGCTGAAGAACTATCCCAACCCATTTGCAAACAGTACTACCATTAGTTTTAATCTGGACAGTGATTCATATGTAAGCCTTAAGGTTTATGATATCTCCGGTCGCCTGGTTGATGAGCTCATCAACGACAACAGGGGAGCTGGTGTTCAAACTGTTGAGTTTACTCCTGAATTTTCCGGTAACAGCACATATTTCTACAAACTCACTACCGATTTCGGTTCTGAGACTAAGAAAATGATGCTGCTGAAATAGGATTTTATTACCTCCTTTATTAGGAACAGGGTGGCCTCGGTCACCCTGTTCTTTTTCAAACCTATCTTGTTGTCCAAATAGTATCACGATGAAAAACTTCATATCCAGATTTATCAAAGTTTGTCCCAAAACAGGACGACCGGTGGAAGCCTTAAAAAAATGGGCCCTTCCTCTGTTCAGTATCCTTTCGCTGATCTGGGTATTAATCAGGGTGCTTCCCAAGCCCCAGCGGGCTACCTATCCGTGCATGAAGGTGGCAATCCCCTTTGCCTCTTCTTTGATCATTTATATCAGTAGTGTTCTGGTCTCGATTGTGGTGTTTAAGAAGGCTTTCCGAAAATTGTCAGAATCCAGATATCTGCTTGCCGGGCTCTTGTTGCTGGTGGGAGTGGGGTTTGGCCTGCTGACTGTTTTTTCAAGTAATAAGGATCTATCTGCCGCTGAGACGGTGAGCTATGACTTTGAAGATCCACTGGGGCCCAATGTTCCCATTGGTGAGGCTAAAGGCATCATTCCCGGTCGTGTTGTCTGGGTGCACAACCCAGATGCATGCAATGAGAATTGTAAGTCGGAGGTATATGGAGATGGCTATTTCCTGGATAAGAATTGTGACCAGGAGCTGGTGGATGAGATGCTGCAAACGGCCATTCTGGATGTAACAGGTGCTTCCTCCGAGGAGGAAGCCTGGG
>JAOZLK010000576.1 GCA_029934875.1 Bacteroidales bacterium
CATCACCCAGCAGGTACATCACCTCGGCATACATCAGCATCACATCAGCAAGACGTATAAGCCTGTGATTAAATGGAGCATTGTTGGGTGCAGCTTTATCGTTATACATCGGGTAGGCATATTTCTTTGGTCCGAAACCGAGGGATGGCTGGCCGGGACGGTTCAATCCCCTGCTGTATGCAACCCGCTTATTATTCAATCCGCTCAGGTAGAATTTATCGTAGTACGCTTCTCCCTCTACAAAGTGCAGCCTCTCACCATCGATAAAAAGGGAGGCATAAGTTCTGGGGTCCTTGGTAAATCCGGCAGGGTGTCCCGTTACATCCTCGAATGCAAAGTACATGGCGGGGTGTGCCTCGTGGTTTTTAAAGCTGCTTTCGTGACCATAGAACCATTGAAAATTCATATTGCCGGACCATTGCCCGCCCGGGGTCCACTGGTCCCCGTCGATAAAAATTACCCTTTCGTCGCTGTATTGCACTTCCCATACGGACTCAGCGTTATTTTCTGATTTGTAGAACGATCCGTCACTGGCAGGCAGGTCCATGTAGGAAGTATTGCAGAGAACAGCATTGATATAATCCAGTTGGGTAACACCTTTTGGTTCTGTTAAATTGTAGTTGCCACTACTCATCACATCATACAGCATCTCCCTTGACAGGTTCAGATCGGCTAAATCGTCCTGGCTTCCACCAAGGCCCCTTTCATAGTAGTAATAGTGTTTATACATCAGGGCCTTCCCCAGAAGGGCCCTGGCAGCACCTGAAGTAATCCGGCCGGTCTCTTCATCCGGATATTTGTCGGAAAGGATGGGTATGGCAAATTCAAGATCTTCCTGTAGTTTATCCCAGAATTGTGTCTGTTCTCCATTGCTGTATGCTTCATAGGCATCAACGGGGAGATTGGTTTCATCGTAAAAAACAGGCTTGTCGAAGATGGTAACAAGCAAATAGTAGTACATGGCACGAAGCGCCCGTATCTGCGCAGTGTAGCCAGCCTTTACCTCCTCTTCCAGTCCGGGTATATCAACATTTTGCAGGTTGAAAAGAACATGTGATGTTCTCCAGACGCCCATATAGAGGTCGCGGTGCATCATCGCAATATGCGAATCTGATGAATTGATACTTATGTTATCCATGGCGGAGGTTTCGAAGAGCGTTCGGTCTGAGAATGATCCAAATAGAAAATACCAGCGAAGCCCAAACAGGCCCTGGTGGGCCAGGGGAGTATAACAGGCATTCGTTGCATAGAGTACATCTTCGGGAGTCTTATAGAACGAGCTGAGCGCTAACTGGTTAATGTTTTCAACTTCCAGATCTTCATCAGTACATGACTGCAGGCCGATGGATAAAATGAATATGGAAATAATAATGGCTCTCATATCTTGCATAGTCTCTGTTTTTCTTTGGTTTACCATCCGGGGTTTTGCTCCTGCATTCCGCGGTTGACATTGATCTCTGTTAATGGAATGGGCAGGAATTCATTTTTACCCACGACAAAGGGATTCACAGAGTTGGCTTCATTGATACCCCATTCAATTTCATCCCAGTTTATTCCCCATTCAGGATCAAAACTCCACCGGATGAGGTCTATGTAGCGGAAGCCTTCAAATGCCAGTTCAACATCCCTTTCGTGGATGATTGCCTCTGTGGTCAAAGCAGCTACTGCAGGCATATCCACGCGGGCACGAACGGCATTCAGGGCATTCAGTCCACTACCATCATCACCCAGCAGGTACATCACCTCGGCATACATCAGCATCACATCAGCAAGACGAATAACCCTGTGATTAAATGGAGCATTGTTGGGTGCATCTTTATCGTTATACATCGGGTAGGCATATTTCTTTGGTCCGAAGCCCAGGGAGGGCTGACCGGGACGGTTCAATCCCCTGCTGTATGCAACCCGTTTATTATTCAAGCCGCTCAGGTAGAATTTATCGTAGTACTCTTCTCCCTCTACAAAGTGCAACCTGTCACCATCGATAAACAGGGAGGCATAAGTTCTTGGGTCCTTGGTAAATCCGGCAGGATGTCCAGTTACATCCTCGAATGCAAAGTACATGGCGGGGTGTGCCTCGTGGTTTTTAAAGCTGCTTTCGTGACCATAGAACCATTGAAAATTCATATTGCCGGACCATTGCCCGCCCGGGGTCCACTGGTCCCCGTCGATAAAAATTACCCTTTCGTCGCTGTATTGCACTTCCCATACGGACTCAGCGTTATTTTCTGATTTGTAGAACGATCCGTCACTGGCAGGCAGGTCCATGTAGGAAGTATTGCAGAGAACAGCATTGATATAATCCAGTTGGGTAACACCTTTTGGTTCTGTTAAATTGTAGTTGCCACTACTCATCACATCATACAGCATCTCCCTTGACAGGTTCAGATCGGCTAAATCGTCCTGGCTTCCACCAAGGCCCCTTTCATAGTAGTAATAGTGTTTATACATCAGGGCCTTCCCCAGAAGGGCCCTGGCAGCACCTGAAGTAATCCGGCCGGTCTCTTCATCCGGATATTTGTCGGAAAGGATGGGTATGGCAAATTCAAGATCTTCCTGTAGTTTATCCCAGAATTGTGTCTGTTCTCCATTGCTGTATGCTTCATAGGCATCAACGGGGAGATTGGTTTCATCGTAAAAAACAGGCTTGTCGAAGATGGTAACAAGCAAATAGTAGTACATGGCACGAAGCGCCCGTATCTGCGCAGTGTAGCCAGCCTTTACCTCCTCTTCCAGTCCGGGTATATCAACATTTTGCAGGTTGAAAAGAACATGTGATGTTCTCCAGACGCCCATATAGAGGTCGCGGTGCATCATCGCAATATGCGAATCTGATGAATTGATACTTATGTTATCCATGGCGGAGGTTTCGAAGAGCGTTCGGTCTGAGAATGATCCAAATAGAAAATACCAGCGAAGCCCAAACAGGCCCTGGTGGGCCAGGGGAGTATAACAGGCATTCGTTGCATAGAGTACATCTTCGGGAGTCTTATAGAACGAGCTGAGCGCTAACTGGTTAATGTTTTCAACTTCCAGATCTTCATCAGTACATGACTGCAGGCCGATGGATAAAATGAATATGGAAATAATAATGGCTCTCATATCTTGCATAGTCTCTGTTTTTCTTTGGTTTACCATCCGGGGTTTTGCTCCTGCATTCCGCGGTTGACATTGATCTCTGTTAATGGAATGGGCAGGAATTCATTTTTACCCACGACAAAGGGATTCACAGAGTTGGCTTCATTGATACCCCATTCAATTTCATCCCAGTTTATTCCCCATTCAGGATCAAAACTCCACCGGATGAGGTCTATGTAGCGGAAGCCTTCAAATGCCAGTTCAACATCCCTTTCGTGGATGATTGCCT
>JAOZLK010000577.1 GCA_029934875.1 Bacteroidales bacterium
TCACTCATAAGGAATTTCTCCTCATCGCGATTGGAGATAAACCCGGTTTCCACCAGTACACCCGGCATGGCGATCTGGGCAAGTACAAGGATACCCTGCTCCCTGACTCCCAGATCCTTTCTGCCAGCACGATCTCGAAACTGGTCCTGAACAAAATCGCCGAATTCGATACTCTGTTTAAAATAGGTCTTCTGCATCAGTGAGAACATAATATAGGACTCGGACGATTTGGGGTCAAAACCTTCATAGCGTGTTTCATAATCATCCTCAAGGAGAATTACCATGTTTTCCCTGACCGCCACATCAAAGTTTTCATCCTCGCGGTGCTGTCCCAATACCAGGGTCAGGGTGCCCCGGGGGGAGGAGTGGTCACTGGCATTTACATGAATGGAGAGAAAAAAGTCTGCTTCAGCCTTGTTGGCAATTTCAGCCCGGTCCATAAGCTCGACAAAAACATCTTTCTTCCGGGTGTAGATTACCTCCACATCCTTCATGTTTTCCTCAATGTAGTGACCCACTTTCAAGGAAATGGAAAGTGCTATATCCTTTTCTCTGCCTACTTTGCCTTGTGCTCCCGGATCCCTGCCGCCGTGCCCGGCATCAATCACAACTATGTGGATTCCATCATTCGGATTTTCATCATTTCCTGCATAAATCGTCCAGGTAAAACAGATTCCCAAAAATGTTGAAACAAGAATCCTCTGAAACGATCGTTTTATATTTATTGGCATTACCTTTGCGTTTAGCTTATCAGCGTGCTACATGGCTACAAAATAATAGAATTATTTAGTTTGCGCTTCACTCAGATAAAGATACTTTTAATCATCTTACTAACTGTCCAGGCAGGAGTATTATTGCAGGCTCAGCAAGCTGACACCCTTTCTTACAATGGGTCTGAGCTTCTGTCTGATAGCTTGTTGACTGCTATGGATTCGACTTTATCCGCATTGAATACCACGGATTCCATCGATGCAGATTCTGCTTCGGTTCCAAAAAAACAAGGTGACAAGATCAATTCTATAGTAAAATATAACGCAAGTGACTCTCTCATTTTTTCGCTTGACGGCGGGATGGTGGAGTTGTATGGCGATGCGATTATCACTTTTGAGGAAATAGAATTAAAAGCTGATTACATCCGCTATGAAATGGATCAGAATCTTGTGGTAGCCTTTGGATTACCCGATTCTGCCGGTGACATTCAAGGCAGGCCGGTATTTACAGACATGAGCGGCTCCTTTGAGTCGAATCGTTTGAAATATAATTTTAAAACAAAGAAAGGTTTTATTGAGGAAGTGATTACCGAGCAGGAGGGAGGCTTCCTGCATTCCCAGGAGACTAAGATGCAAAGCAATGGTCATATACACCTTAAGGATGGGAAATATACCACATGTGATGCCCCTCATCCCCATTTTTACATTTCACTTACCAAGGCAATCTCCATGCCAGGTGATAAGATTGTATCCGGGCCTGCATATCTTGTCCTTGAAGATGTCCCGCTCCCTCTTGGAATTCCCTTTGGCTTTTTTCCGAATTCGACGACCAAAACCTCGGGAATTCTGATTCCCACATACGGGGAGGAAGATCGCAGGGGTTTTTACCTTCGGGAAGGTGGATATTACTTCGCCCTGAACGACTACATGGACCTCAGGCTTACAGGTGATATTTATACCAATGGCACATGGGGACTGCGAGTAGGGAGTAATTACAGGGTCAATTACAAGTTCACCGGTAATCTGAACGTGAAATACTTCAAGAATATCAATGGTTATAAAAATATCGAAGGACTTTATACTGTGAGCCGTGACTATAACATCGGATGGAGCCACAGCCAGGATTCAAGAGCCAATCCCACAAGTTCCTTCAGGGCCAGTGTAAATCTATCGAGTTCATCCTATGACCAGAATCACACGCGGAATATCAATAGTGTGATGACCAACACCAAGCAATCAAGTATCTCCTACACCAAATCATGGCCAGGAAGTCCATTTAATCTGAGTGCGTCCCTGAATCAAAACCAGAACAGCAAAACCGGTAAAGTAAATTTAACCCTGCCCAATATTTCTTTTAATATGGGCCGCATCAATCCTTTTAAAAGGAAGGTCGCAAGCGGCCCCAAAAGATGGTATGAAGACATCCAGTTTAGCTTCACCAGTGTACTTCAAAACCGGATTAGTACGGCTGATTCACTATTGTTTACCAGTGAGGTTTTTGATGATATGAAAAACGGCTATAAGCAGAATATCCCTTTAAGCCTTAGTATCAAACCCTTTAAGAAGGTAAAAAAAGTTGCAGCCCTGCAAAGTTTTGCCATTACCCCCTCAATGAACTTCAATGGAATACTCTATTCCAAGCAGACCTCCAAATACGTCTCGCGCTATACTGAAGTAGAGGATGATGATGGAAATGTTTTTCTGGATCCCATCGTTACCGATACGCTGATTAATAAGTTTTCCTATGCTTACTCACTCTTCCCAAGTATCAGTTCGGGCTTTTCACCCAAGCTTTACGGAATGTACAATTTTAAAGGAGAGGGGAGACTGGAAGCCATCAGGCATGTAATGACCCCTACCGCCAGTTTTTCCTATGTGCCCGATATGTCATCCGTTCAGCCTGACTATTACAGGAATATTTATGATGCGGAAAATGATTCCATTTTGGGTACTTACTCAATATATGAGGACCAGATTTATGGTACTCCCTCAGCCAGGGGAGCATCAGGCTCCTTAAACCTATCGCTACGCAATAACGTCGAGGCAAAGATGCGCTCCAAGAATGATACGATTGATAAGTCTGAGAAAGTTCAGCTTCTGGATAACCTGAGCATGAGCACCAGTCTGAATCTGTTCCATACAGATACGCTTACCCCTGCATGGCGTGCTGTCAGTTTCAACGGAAGTACAAAGCTCTTTAATAACAAACTGAATATCACCTTCCGCGGTGTGCTGGATCCTTTTGGGTATGATGAAAAAAGGTCACGGACAGCGGAAACCTGGTATTCACAGACGGGGAAACCTCTTCGTTTGACCAATGCAGGTGTGTCTGCGGGTTTTTCTCTTAAATCCAAACAGGAAAAACAGGGTGATGAAAAAGAGGAGGATCGGGAATCACAGACAAATGATCCGAATATGCCTGGCATGGATCCAAACAATCCCTATGATCCAAGGATGGAGGAATACTATGGCGATTATGTCGATTTTCAGATCCCATGGTCGGTCAGGATGGATTATAGTTTCAACTATACCAAACCCAAGGATGTCGTAAATATAGTTCAGACTGTCAGGGCGTCGGGCGATTTCAGTGTTACCCCCAAGTGGAAGATCGGTTTTAATACTGGCTATGACCTTGACCGAAAGCAATTTACCACGAT
>JAOZLK010000578.1 GCA_029934875.1 Bacteroidales bacterium
AGATCACCCAATAAGCTTCATGGGCTGGAGAAAGTGGAACCGGTGGCTACACCGGAAGCTCGGATATTTGTTTTTTGGAATGGCCATTATATACGGCATTTCAGGGATTGCTCTGAATCATGGCGTGGCCCGTCACTGGAACCCAGGCATTGTTTCGCGTGCTGAAACCTACCAATATCCGGCACCTCTTCAAAAAAGCGAGGTGGACCGTGAAGTAATTGAAGCGCTTCTGGATCTGTGCGACGAGGCAAGTAACTACAAGCAATACTATTTCCCCAACGAGAATTACCTGATGATCTATCTGAAAGGTGGTCACATTGACGTGGAACTTTCCTCCGGAGTTGTGAGGCTTACCCGCATCAGGAACCGCCCCATATTTCGAGAGGTCAACTACCTTCATTATAACAAGCCGAAAAAATTATGGACCTGGTTTTCAGATTTGTTTGCTTTTTCCATGATTTTGCTGGCCGTATCAGGAATTATTATGGTCAGGGGCAAGAAAGGAATCAAGGGTCGGAATGGCTTACTGCTCGGCGCTGGCTTCCTGATTCCCCTTCTTTTTCTTATCATTCATCTTTGGTTCTAAGTCAGCTTACCGTTTTTCAGTGAAACCCTGGAGGTACTTTCTGAGTATATATAGGAATGAGCAGAGAGATCCTCGAGGCATTAATGCAACTTTTTGCTATCATCTCACGCCCGGAAAGCAATGCTTCCGAACGAAGGCTGGTGGTTGAATCCTTCCTGAACAGGCAGCTGAATCAGGAACTGGTTGCACTCTACATTGAGATTTTCAACTCATACTTCGACCAGGTTATGGAGGAGGATGCCAAGGTCGCTAAAAAGGAGCGGGTCCTGGCAAAGCGCTCAGTGAAAGTGCTGAAAATTTGCACAGAGATCAACAAGGAACTTGCTCAATCTCAGAAGGTCATCGTACTCTTCCAAATCCTTGAGTTTATCAAATCGGAGCGAGAAGCAGCTACTGAACAGGACATGGAATTTATTGCAGCAGTGGCTGATACCTTTCATATTTCCGAGGAAGACTACTTTCTGATCAGGGATTTTGTGCTTTCTAACAAGGATTTTGAAGATAATACCTCCTACCTGCTTGTTGACAACAAAAAAAATACTCCGAAAGGACAAGAAACAAAACATATTTACCGCAAAGACCTGCAGGGAAAGATCAGATTTATCCAGGTCCAGTCGACCAAGCTCTATTTTCTAAAGTACCTTGGAAAGGCTGAATTATACATGAATGGTCAATTACTTGAGCCCCTGAAGAGCTATCCTCTGAATACAGGATCCTCCCTCAGAAATCAGCAGATCAGGCCGGTATATTACAGCGACATTGTATCGCTTTTCGTGGGTGATAAGCTCAAATCGAAAATTGTATTTGAGGCAAAGAATATCACGCACCAGTTTAAAAACGGGACCATTGGCCTGCATGATGTGGGATTCACCGAACAATCAGGGAGGCTGGTTGGAATTATGGGTGCCAGTGGAGCTGGAAAATCAACCCTTTTGAATGTTCTCAACGGAGTCATAAAACCCAGCAAAGGGGAAGTGAGGGTTAACGGTATTGATATTCACAGCGATGATCCGGGCACCAAGGGCATCATTGGATTTGTTTCACAGGATGATCTCCTGATCGAAGAGTTGAGTGTTTACCAGAACCTCTATTATAATGCCCGCTTGTGTTTTGACAATTATACAAAGGAGCAACTGGTGGAGGTAGTTCACCGGGTCATGAAAAACCTGGGCCTGTTCGAAATAAGGGATTTACAGGTGGGATCCCCTCTCAATAAAAAAATTAGCGGTGGTCAGAGAAAGAGGCTCAATATTGCATTGGAGCTACTTCGTGAACCAGCGGTTCTCTTCCTTGACGAGCCCACATCCGGACTCTCAAGCAGGGATAGTGAGAATATCCTGGATCTGCTCAAGGAACTGACTTTCAAAGGGAAACTGGTATTTGTAGTAATTCATCAGCCTTCGTCGGATATCTTTAAGATGTTCGACAGACTTCTGATCCTGGACACTGGAGGTTACCTTATATATAATGGTGATCCAGTGGACTCCATCGAGTACTTTAAATCCAGGGTACAGGCAGCCGACTGGAACGAAAGTGAATGCCCCACCTGTGGCAATGTAAATCCCGAGCAGATTTTTAATATTGTTGAGACAAATGTCCTGGATGAGTTTGGTCAGCTAACCCATACCAGGCGGATTTCCCCTGAAAAGTGGAGCGAACACTTCAGAAAAATTCATAAAGAGACTAATAAAGTCCTAGCCGCACGGGAAGATCTCCCGGAGATCTCATTTAAGGTTCCCGGCAAGCTGAAACAGTTTGGGATTTTTATCAAAAGGGATATCCTGAAAAAACTGAGTGATGTCCAGTACCTGATATTCAATTTTGCAGAAGCTCCGGTCTTGGCTCTTCTTCTGGCGGGCATTGTACGATATTATGATCTGGATGTCTCAAATAAGTTTGGATATACACTTGCCGGTAATACAAATATGCCGGTTTACATTTTCATGTCGGTTATTGTCGCCCTCTTCATGGGTTTGACAGTAAGTGCCGAGGAGATTATCAAAGACCGAAAGATCCTGAAGCGGGAGGCATTCCTTAACCTCAGCTGGTCAGCCTATCTGCTCTCCAAGCTTGGCGTTCAGTTTAAAATATCAGCTATCCAGGCTTTCACCTTTGTAATTATTGGGAATACCATTGTGGGAATTAAGGGCATGTACTTCGAATACTGGCTGGTACTCTTTACTTCCTTTGCTGCTGCCAACGTAATGGGACTCCTTATTTCGGACAGCTTTAAGACGGTGGTAACCATCTACATCCTGATCCCCTTCCTGGTGATCCCTCAAATTATCCTGAGTGGAATTCTCGTCAAATACGAAAACCTGAATCCACAGATATCCTCACCGGATAATATTCCCTGGTATGGTGAGATAATCACAGCCCGTTGGGCATATGAAGGGCTTGCCACTTACCAGTTTATGAACAATGATTTTCAAGTCAATTTTTATGAGCAAAATAAGCTCCAGAGTATTGGTAAACTAAAAGCAAATTTCCACATCACGGAACTGCTCAATAAAATCGATTTTGTTGAGCGCAATATGGATGATCCCGACTCTTTTGAGGAGCTTGACTATTCCCTCAAAGTGCTCAGAAATGAAATACTGAAAGAGTTCAGGGAGAGAATGATTCTGAAAAGCTACCATGATGCAACTCCTGGATTCAGCATGAAATACAGGGATCAACTTTATCGCGAACAGCTCAACCAGGAAATGATTTCCTATACTCGTGAGTACCTGGAGACCTTACAGAAATTTTACCGGGAAACCTTTGTAAATGCT
>JAOZLK010000088.1:0-4155 GCA_029934875.1 Bacteroidales bacterium
TTAAGGCATCCGGAACAGCCGAAAAGTATATTGAACTTTTCAGGCAAAACAGGGGTCTGATCATCAATGGTGATCCAGGCTTTATGAGCGATCTGCGCGAGGAAGCCATTCTTGCATTCGAGAATACCGGATTCCCTAAAAAAAGACAGGAGGACTACAAATATTCCCACCTCGAACCGGTTTTCGACGGTGAGCTTTCCTTCAATTTTAGCCCCAGGGAAATCAGCTTTGACAAGCGGGAGCTGTTCCGTTGTGACGTGCCCATGCTTGACTCGCATGTTCTTACTGTTCTCAACGGATTCTTTTACAACCCGGGCGGACCATCTATATTCGAGTTGGAGAACGGGATCATTTACGGCAGTCTGAAAGAAGCTATTCACCGCTACCCGGAGCTGGTCTCGAGCCACCTTGGGAGAAACGCAGTGATGGAGAAGGAAGCCTTTGTCTCGCTGAACACAGCTTTTTCCCAGGATGGAATTTTTCTCTATATGCCTGAAGGCAAGAAGCTTGAAAAACCAATCCAGATCATTAACCTCCTGCTGTCCGACAAGAACGAGATGGTGCATCACAGGAACCTGATCGTGGTGGAAAAAAACGCATCAGCAGAAGTGATTATTTGCGATCATACCCTTTCACCCTACCTTTACCTTACAAACTCTGTTACGGAAGCTTTCCTGGGAGAAAATGCAGACCTGGATCTGCTGAGGCTCCAGAACGAACACAATAATTCCTGCCAGGTCACAAACACCTGGATCCGGCAGGAACGCTCTTCCCGCTGTCAGCATAGCACCATCACCCTACACGGCGGCCTGGTACGAAACAACCTGCATGTGAAGATGTGCGGAGAAGGAGCCGAAACCAGTGCCCTGGGCCTTTTTACGGAGGATAAAATCCAACATGTGGACAACTTCACTGTAATTGAGCATATGGCTCCACTTTGCAGAAGTGACCAGTACTATAAAGGAGTACTTGACGACATGTCCACCGGGGCCTTTAACGGTAAAATCCTCGTTCACCCGGACGCCCAGAAGACCGAAGCCTTCCAATCCAACAACAACATCCTGTTATCCGATACAGCTAAGATGCATACCAAGCCACAGCTGGAAATCTATGCCGACGATGTAAAATGTAGCCACGGAGCCACCGTGGGACAACTGGAAAAGGATGCCCTTTTCTACCTTCAGTCAAGGGGAATTCCGAAGGATGAAAGCAGATTGTTGCTTATGGATGCTTTTGCCCATGATGTGATCTCGAGAATCAAGCAATCTTCCCTCCAGGAGAGAATATCCGACCTGGTGGGTAAACGTCTGCGGGGCGAGCTTTCCAGGTGTAACAACTGTGCCATGAACTGCGAGGACTAAAGAGCTGGACCATGGCATTCGATATCAACAAAGTAAGGAGCGATTTCCCCATACTGAACCAGCAGGTTTACAATAAGCCCCTGGTCTACCTGGATAATGGCGCCACAACCCAGAAACCAGCTACAGTAATTGACACTGTAAAGGAACTTCAATCGCTCCATAACGCTTCAATCCACCGCGGCATTCACTACCTGAGCGAGCAGATGACCACCCGCTATGAGGAAGCCCGGGAGCGTGTGAGGCTCTTCCTGAATGCCGCCTCAAGCAAGGAAATCATCTTTACCAGCGGAGCCACTGGTTCCATCAACACCCTGGCCTTTTCCTTTGGAGAAAAGTATGTGCACAAAGGGGACGAGATTCTGATCTCTGAGATGGAACACCACTCCAACATTGTACCCTGGCAAATGCTCTGCGAGCGAAAAGAGGCACACTTAAAGGTTATCCCTTTTGATGGTTCGGGAACACTGAAACTGGATGAGCTGGATGAGCTTCTCAGCGAAAAGACCCGCATTGTGGCCCTGGCCCATGCCTCCAATTCCCTGGCCACCATCAACCCGGTGAAAGAGGTGATCAGGCGTGCCCATGAAAAGGGAATTCCTGTAATGCTTGACGGAGCCCAGATGGTGCAACATGGTGGAGTTGATGTCCAGGATCTGGACTGTGATTTTTACGTATTCTCCTCGCATAAAATATTTGGGCCTACCGGCTCGGGTGTGCTCTACGGAAAAGAGTCCCTGCTGGAAGAGCTCCCTCCCTACCAGGGTGGTGGCGACATGGTGGACCAGGTCACCTTTCAGAAGACCAGCTATAATACACTCCCTTTCAAATTTGAAGCCGGAACTGCCAACTACATCGGAGCAATAGGCCTGGCAAGCGCACTGGAATATGTGATGAAGCTGGGGCTGGACGAAATCCGGTCGCACGAAGCCATGCTGACTCAATACACCCTTGATAGGCTGGAGAAAATTCCCGGCCTGGTCCTTTATGGCAGGGCCAGTGAGCGCATCTCGGTCTTTTCATTCTTAGTGGAAAACATTCATCCCTACGATGCTGCTATGATCCTGGATAAGATGGGAATAGCCGTTCGGACCGGCACCCATTGCACACAACCTGTAATGGATCATTTTGGCATAGAGGGAACCATCAGGGCCTCACTGGTGTTTTACAATACCACCGAAGAGGTGGACCAGCTGGTAAGCGGGATTGAACGATGCATACAAATGTTATCATAAGCATATAAAATGAACCTCAACGAAACACAAAAAAATATTGTAGAGGAGTTTTCGGTATTCGACGACTGGTTGGATAAGTACAACTTCCTGATTGAACTGGGAAATGAACTTCCGGAGATCGATCCTGTGTACAAAACCAATGAATACCTGATCAACGGCTGCCAGTCAAAGGTATGGCTGCATGCCAACCTGGCGGACGGGAAACTGGTCTTCAGTGCCGATAGTGATGCCATTATCGTAAAAGGCATAGTCGCCCTGCTGGTAAAGGTACTGAACGATCGCACCCCGGATGAAATTGTGGAAAACGAGCTGTTCTTCATCGATGAGATCGGACTCAGCCAGAACCTCTCACCCACCCGCTCCAATGGTTTGCTGGCCATGGTGAAAAAAATGCGCCTGTATGCAATTGCCTACCAGGCACAAAGTCAAAAGCAATAAAGTTATAGTCTGTTAAGTGTTAAAGTAGAAAGGGCATAAAGATGAGCGAAACACCTGATTTTTTAGAGATAGAAGGCAAAATAGTAGAGGCACTTAAAAACGTGTACGATCCGGAGATCCCTGTCAATGTATACGACCTTGGCCTGATTTACGAGATCGATGTAGAGGAAAGTGGAGAGGCCAATATCAAAATGACACTCACAGCACCCAATTGCCCCATGGTTGATATACTTCTGGCGGATGTTGAGCAGGCAGTGGTGGCAGTGGAAGGTGTTGAGAAAGCAAACATCAACCTGGTTTTCGAACCCCCATGGGATAAGTCCATGCTTTCTGAGGAAGCAATGCTTGAGCTGGGGTTGATGTAGTACGAAGGGAATAGTACTCAGGAGACAGTACTCAGGGCATAGTGCTCAGTAAAAAAGACTATCGCAGCCAATATAGATGGATGAAAAAATATCCATATCCGAAATCTCGAAATCAATCCATGCGAAAGCCCTGCAGCTGGGCTTTGCAGCCTGCGGATTCTCCAGGGCAGAAGAGCTCCCGGAGGATGCTGAACGCCTCAAAGGCTGGCTGGAAAAGGATTACCATGGCCGCATGGCTTACATGGCCAATCACTTTGAAAAGCGATGCGACCCCTCCCTCCTGGTGGAAGGATCAAAGAGTGTCATCTCCCTGCTTTATTCTTATCATACCACTGAACAGCAGGCGGATCCCAAAGCACCGATAATCTCCAAATATGCCTACGGAAAGGATTACCATTTTGTATTGAAGGAGAAGATGAACCTGCTGTTCGACTTCATCAAATCTGAATTCGGGCCTGTGGAAGGAAGGTTATTTGTAGATTCAGCCCCTGTGCTGGATCGGGCATGGGCAAAGCAAGCCGGGCTGGGGTGGATTGGAAAAAACTCCAACCTGATCTCCAGGAGTGCCGGTTCTTTCGTTTTTATCTCAGAGATCATCATCGATCTGGAACTGGAATACATGCAGGTACCGGAAGGCGATTTCTGTGGATCTTGCACACGCTGCATAGATGCCTGTCCCACAGAAGCCATTCTTAGCAACCGCACCCTTGATGCAAGAAAATGCATATCCTACCTTACCATCGAATTAAAGGATGAAAT
>JAOZLK010000088.1:4165-9339 GCA_029934875.1 Bacteroidales bacterium
CTTTTTCGGATGCGACATCTGCCAGGATGTCTGCCCCTGGAACCGCCAGGTACTTCCGCATTCAGTACCCGCCTTTGAGCCCTCCCCCGAGCTAATGGAGATGGGCCGGGAGCAATGGCTCACATTGGATCGGGAGCGTTATATCCGCCTCTTCAAAGGATCAGCAGTAAAACGGGCCGGCCTCCCCAAGATTCAACAAAGCATCGCATATCTGGACAGCAATGCCAAAGATTGAGCTTGTAAACAAGGCTATAAATCTTCAGATACCGTCCTTATGGAATCCAATGGACTTTGCACATTAAATTTGTTCCGGTTAAGAACATGGGTGTAAATCATGGTCGATTTCACCGCTTTTTGCAAATAGCTTTCATGGCGATAATGTTGTTTCAATAAACCTGACCGAGGATCAATTGCAGGTCTTTTGGCGGGAAATATATATTGCCAAGCCAGTTCCATCGGGGCATTGGGATACTTTTTCTCTAATGCATCCGGTATCGAAGCACCTCTAAAACCCTTCAACATCATATTTTCTTCCAAGCTGATGCTTGCCTTTTCTATTTGCCTCTTTAACTGCTCGATTATCAGACCTGGAAGAATGGTTCTCCGATCATTATTTCCTTTGCCCCCACGAATAATAATCTCATTAAGGCCAAAATCTATATCCTTAACACGCAGATTTAAGCATTCGGATAATCGCAATCCACCACCATACAGGATTGAAGCCATAAGATGAAATTCACCCTGGAGGTTTGAAAATAATCTATGTGTTTCATCGCGACTAAACACCACAGGCAATCTATTCCCAATTCTTGCATGCTTAAAATCAAAATTGTCCAGGGGAATCTTCAACACCTTTTTATACAAAAAGACGAGAGCATTTAATGCTTGATTCTGAGTAGAAGCGGAAACCTTCCTTTCAACTGCTAGCTTGGTGAGGTAATCCGCTATCTCCTTCCCTCCCATCTCCCCAGGGTGACGTTTATCGTGGAAAACAATGTACCTGTATATCCAGGAGATATATGTTTTCTCAGTACTGTAACTAAACTGATTAGTGCGTATTACCTCCCTGACATGATCTAAAAACACAGAACGCTTCATCCTCAGAAATTCATTTTTTCATTGCCATATTCCTCAAATATTCGCATTAATTAATGTGATGAGGTTCAAACGATCTGCTTGCACCCTCGTAGTTTTTTCATAACTTGAAAACAAAGTTACTATGAGATTCAAGTTCTGGTTTTACCCAACAATTCTATCAGTAATGCAAGTCTTATCAATGTAAGTGAAATTCAAAAGATCTCGAAGCTGACCAGGAACCTTATTAAGCCTGTAAATAACCTTGGGATCGAAAAGTGTTGGGATTGCCTAAACCTAATTTCTCGGTAAACTACTGATCGCACCCACAACATATAATTTCCTGGGAGTGGTGTGGCGAAGCAGTGCTAATAACGGTGAATGCCTGTAATAAGAATGCTCTAAAAAACTATCAACCACCATCAAGCATGGCAATATCTTATCCACCCAAAAGCAACATAATACCTCAAGAACTGGATACTATATTGCATAATGCCGTAGAATATATGTTATATTTCTAAATAACCCTCAAAAACTCAACTATTATGAAAAAACTACTTCTCATTTCGTTTCTTTTTCTCTATTGTAATCTACACTCTCAGTCTCAAGATTTTTCTATTGTTGGAACTTGGAAACAAGTTAGCTTTGAGGTTATTAAAAATGGTAATTCAGTATCTACCAGTACAAATAGTGGAAATGCTGAACAACTAAAATCATGGTCAAATGAGTATTTCCTTTTTGTTGGCAAAACAATAGATAATAATCAGTTAAGCTATTCCTTTGGAAATGGGAATTACAGTTTGCATGGGAATCATTATACCGAAATGATTAATGTTCATGTTAGTCCAGCGTATGAAGGGAAAGAATTAAAAATTCATATGGAATTAAATGGAGATACATTAACTCAAATTTTTCCTGTCAAAAATGACTGGAGCTATGACATAGAGAATTGTTGGATTGAAAAATTTGTAAAAGTTGAATAGCAAATTAAATAGTACATATCCCCAGCAAAATATAACAAATCACTAAAGTCGACCGTGACGCCTGTCACGCCCTTTGCAATAAAAGGCAAAGCCCGCGCCACGCTACGGCGGCTTAGTTCCACCGTTAAACCGCCTCAAAAAGAAGAATTGAGTGGAAACGTTCTCAAAAGCACGAGATTTTGTACAGCATTCCCGCTACATGCGTGATCGTTCGAATGTGTTGTCCGGTTTAATGCTCAAGGATATTGATGAACCAATTCGTGACATCGTGACGGCTCTCGGGAAGCTGCCTGAGTGCTTCACGCTACAGAGCTGTTATGGTCACTTTGTATGGGATGGACAGCCCGACACCCATAATCTGGACGTTCTTCCTTTGCTGAACCCAGGTTTGGTCAGATACCGGATTGCATACTTGGCCCTTTGCATTGAGAAAGGAGACCGGGGTGCGTATTTGCGTGACCGTTTGGCCGCAATTTGCGAGATTGATGAAGAGTATGTTCAGTTTGGTTCTCCGGGCTGGTTTTGGCAGCAGTACCCCAACTCCTATGCGCTCCAAGTCGAGCCCAAAAGGTTTGCGTCGCAGGATGAAGCATTGTTGGAACATGCGGAAGCGCTGCGCGTTCAATCGGTAAGGGATGTTTTATTTCAACGAGTGCGAGAGTTGTTGGCTGACAATGAAGATCAAGAAGGGGCGGTCTAACAAATCACTAAAGCCGACCGCTCACGCGTGGCACACGATTCGCAAACAAATACAACCAAACCAAGCTGTTCAATCCCAGGCAAATCTAGCGCCACACTACGGCAGCTTAGTTCCACCGTTCTACTTCTAAATAGGTAATGTTAATCTTAGGAAATACACAAATGATAAAAGGAGGAAAAACTATGTTCAGTCAAATTTCTTTTAATCGTATGCTTTATGTATTGATAGGACTTATAACTGCTGTGGCAGTAATTTTAGCCATTTTGATAATACCTCCCTCTACTATACCAGGAAGTTACATCCACCATATCTGGATAAAAGTAATTGTTCATCTGCTAATTATTATCGCACTTATTTGGACCATTAAGGTTAGCAAACGGGGTGATGACAGAAAGGAACTACAGATCTTAGCTGGAGTGGCACTTATTGTATTGGGCATAATATTTACGGATCATGCGTTCGCCTTTCATGGTAGGCCTGAACAGCCTCCTGGTGTAAGTATTTGGATGTTTATATGTGCCGGGTGTGACATTGTTGTTGGTTTGTTGATTCTCATTGCACGATATTTTCGTAGAATCCGACCACATTCAAAGTAAATAAAACTTCAACTAACCATAAAAAACACATAATCCCAATAATTACCTAACTGTTACATTACAGAATAATAGAAGTAGAACAAATCACTAAAGCCGACCACGACGCGTGTCACGCACTTTGCATTAGGGGCAAAGCCCACGCCACGCTACGGCGGCTTAGTTCCACCGTTCTGCGATCAATAATTAGGGATGGAAATAGTTGAGAGGTACGTTCATTTAGAAGTTGGCGTTCATTGGCATGGTAACGAACAAACAGTAATAAATAAATGAAATCTATGAAACGTATTGATGTTGCATTGTTTGTATGCCTGTTGCTGGCATCACAGATTTCGTGTAAAGAGGAGGAGGTAGATCCTCCGGATGAAACCTTGCTGGCTGAAGCCGGCTTTAGTCCTGCCTGGTCACCGGATGGGAAAGAAATCGCCTATATCTATGAGGAGAGTCTTTACCTGATGAACAGTGATGGGAGTAATAAACGGGAGCTGGCAACTGATATAATGTATCCTGCCATATGGTCTCCTTCAGGAGACTATATGCTATACACCGGGTTTTCGACCCGGTGGGAGCTTTTAAGGATTGATGCCAATGGAGATAATAAAACTAACCTTTCCGGGGACACCACCATGCCCAATCATGCATCCTTGTCACCTGATGGGCAGCAAATTGCTTTCACTACGTGGGATGGTGATGGTACTTTATCTGTCATGAATGCAGATGGAACAAATTTACACACTGTGATTACCAATGTGAACACCCACCAGACTCCACGATGGAGCCCTGACATGAATAGACTCCTGTTTACTACGGGATTTGATTATGATCGTGATATGTACTTTATCAATAGTGACGGAAGTAATCTGATTCGTCTCCCTATTGATTCCGTATACGAAGATGATGTGCAGTTTTCCATCGATGGTACCAAGGTGTTTATTAGCGGGAATGGGGATATCTTTAGTGTCAATTGTGATGGTTCAGGAATTATTAATTTGACTGGTGGTCAGGGGAGCAATAGTAATTTTCAACTTTCACCTGATGGTACAAAAGTCGCTTTCACAACCTATCGGGACGGTGAAGAAGCACTATACATTATGGCCTCTGACGGATCAGGGCAACAGCGGCTAGCTGGACCAGTATCGTCTTCTGGAATATCCTGGTCGCCTGATGGTAAAGAAATAGCCTTTTATTTCTATCAGAATAACAAGGACGGAATCTATTCCATTCGGGTAGCCCAATGAGAAAGCATTCAAAAGATTGAATGACAATATTTATTTTACACAAAAGACAGCCTGAAGAAATAACCAACGAAACGCTAACAAATTATAAAAAAAATAGCGGAGATAGTAGTAAATATGAACATTGTAGTCCGCTTCAGCTTCATTGTAAATTGAAAGATTTGAGTTCCGAAATCGGCTACTATTCTTATATAAACGGTTAATGTAAGGAAGTTTGGCATCAAGTTCAAGGGGAAGATCTTGGTAATTTGAAATACAGGTTATAATCAATCAATAGGAGTCCTGAGGATTAACACTTGCAATTCGGAGCTGGAGGCATTGTTCAGTGTGAATGGAAGAAATATCCAGACGGTATACGCTTAGTCGAAATGGGCAAATATGAAAGTCATGTCGCAGAACAAATCACTAAAGCCGACCGTAACGCGTGTCACGCTCTTCGCAAAAAAGGCAAAGCCCGCGCCATGCTACGGCGGCTTACTTCCACCGTTCTATGGATATACAATACAACACTATATATTTTATTGACGTTCAAACAACCAAATCAAACCACCATGAGTGATTATAATCCTAACACATCATTGAAAGTAAC
>JAOZLK010000088.1:9349-10811 GCA_029934875.1 Bacteroidales bacterium
CGACTCTCATTCGATTTTGTTTTATCCGATTCATTTTCATTTCTAAGTCCATATAACATTGGAGTTTTAGCGATTATCGCAATCGGGCTGCCTGTTGCTAACCACTATTCCAAAAAAACATTAGAATCAGCTTCGACAGAAGATTCGATCCAAAGCCGAATGGGTAAATTCCAAACTGCTTTGATTATTAGACTTGCGGGCTGGGAAACTCTCGCTCTGTTTTCAATTGTTGCAGTAATGGCGAATCCTCATGTTGTATACATGGCATTCTTTATTGTAGCAATGGGTGGCTTGTATATCAACTATCCAAGTATTAGCAACCTTGAAAAGGCAATTCCTTTTTCGTCTTCTGAAGCACAAGATTTAAGAAAATAGACAGTAAGCGTCATTGTATTCCTTAGCCCGAATTGTCGTCTCGTTGTCACCATAGAACAAATCATTAAAGCCGACCGCGACGCGTGGCACACGATTAACGACCAGCAATTACCATAACAAACCCAACCAAAACGAATCAAATCCTGCGCCATGCTACGGCGGCTTCCACCGTTCTATTTACCTAAGAATTTCCATAACGATAATTTTGATCAGCTAGTTATAAATTTTATCAAATGAGCTTTAATGAAACAAATTGATTTATTTCATCCAAGAGTTTTTCGTGACCAGGATTGGGCAGAGGGTTATTATAAACGAAATAGAAAAAGTATTGAAAAGGTCGGGCAACGTTTAGCAAGATTACTGAAATCAATGGGATTTACAGAAGGGACTATCTTAGATGTTGGATGTGGATTTGCTACTGTGCCTATTGAGATTGCCAAAGCATTTCCAAAGGCTAAAATTACAGGAATTGACCTGGGGGAACCTCTGCTTAAAATTGGAAGAAAGCTTATAAAAAATAATGGATTGGAAAACCAGATAGTTCTTTTGAACGGGGACGCTCAGAATTTGCAATATGATGATAGTTCTTTTGACTTGGTTATCAATTCTTTCTTAATCCATATTGTGGAGGATCCAATCCAGATGTTAAATGAGATAGAAAGGGTTGCAAAGCCTGAGGGAATAATTCTAATAACTGATTTACGCCGTGGGTTTCTAGCATATATAATAAAGAAATTCAGAACAGCCCATACATTAGAAGAGGCTACTGGATTATTAGGGAAATCGAAAATCAGTTATGGCAGATTCGCATCAGGTCCATTTTGGTGGGATTACATTGTTGACAATACAACTATGGGAAAATTATAGCATTGTCCCTTTAGTAATTCGTAATAGGCAATGCAATTATTACATAGGTAGCATTGAATTAAGGAAATAGAACAAATCACTAAAGCCGACCGCACCGCAGCGGCTTAATTCAACCGTTCCACAGGAAGGAAATCCAACCAGAGATCCAAACGGAGCTAATTGAGTTATCGCATATCGCGATACACGATACAAAGCTGTATAAACTTGATTGATAGAATTA
>JAOZLK010000089.1 GCA_029934875.1 Bacteroidales bacterium
CGGTCGATTCCATATAGACCTTCAGGAATCCGTCGAATTTCAATACCTCTCCTACGGCCACAAATCTTTCAGCTGCGGCAGAGATATTGATGCTGATCGTGGTTTTTTCCAGCTTCGCTTCACTCATCTGCGATGCAATGGTTCGTTTCCAGATCAGTTCGTATAAACGTTGTTCAGCCCTTGCGCCTTCCACAGTTGATTGATCGAGGAAGGTGGGCCGGATTGCTTCATGCGCTTCCTGAGCTCCCTTGGATTTGGTGCTGAAATTTCTGGATTTCAGGTACTCCTCTCCATAACTTTCCCGGATCTTGGCAGCAGCGCTTCCAATGGCAAGTTTCGACAGATTCACCGAATCGGTTCTCATGTAAGTGATTTTACCCGATTCGTAGAGTCGCTGGGCAACAGACATGGTCTGGTTCACCGAAAAGCCAAGTTTCCGGCTTGCTTCCTGTTGCAGGGTAGAGGTGGTAAAAGGGGCGGCCGATGATTTTTTTAGCGGTTTTTTCTCAACTTTCTCAACTGTGAAATCACTTTCTTTACAAAGGGAGAGAAATTTTTCAGCCTCTTCAGCCGAGTTGAAGCGTTTCGACAGTTCTGCTTTTAAAGAAGAGGCCCCATTCGTGTGGTCAGCATTAAAGAGTGCGCTTACTCTGAAATATTTTTTTGCTTCAAAGGCCTGAACTTCGCGTTCCTTTTCCACAATCAGTTTTACAGCTACGGATTGGACCCTTCCGGCCGAAAGGGAGGGCTTCACTTTTTTCCAGAGCAGGGGAGACAGTTCAAATCCAACCAGGCGGTCCAGAATCCTGCGTGCCTGTTGAGCATTGACCAAATCTGTATCGATATGCCTGGAGTTTTCAAGTGCATTGACAATGGCATCCTTTGTAATCTCATGGAAAACGATTCTTCGCGTTTTCTCCTTATCCAGTCCAAGTTCCTCGAAAAGGTGCCAGGCAATGGCCTCCCCTTCACGGTCCTCATCAGTGGCCAGCCAAACCATCTCAGATTTTTTTGCCAGGTCCTTCAATTCTTTAACCAGCTTTTTCTTATCGGCCGGGATTACATAGTTCGGGGTAAACTCCTTTTCGATGTCAATTCCCAGGTTTTTCTTTGCCAGATCCCGGATATGCCCAAAACTTGATTTCACCGTATATGCCTTGCCTAAAAACTTTTCAATGGTCTTCGCTTTGGCGGGTGATTCAACTATTACCAGATTCTCTATCATAATCTTCTTACTTCCTCGTTAAAATAATTACTATTTTTGACGCAAACTGAGCTAACCATGGCCCAAAAATCACGCAAAACTACAAAATATTTATTGATCCTCTGGTCCTTATACACTTTACCACTGGTATTGTTCATTGTGATCATGTTATTGATTGGCCGTGGAAAGATGGGTTTTCTGCCCGATTTCGCCGAACTGGAGAACCCCCAGACTAACCTGTCCACACTTATTATAACCAACGACGGAGAGCAACTTGGTAAATACTTTGTCGAGAACCGGACCTTTGTGGGCTTCGATGAGCTGGCGCCCCACCTGGTTGATGCCCTTGTTGCTACAGAGGATGTCAGGTATTACAGGCATTCCGGAATTGATGTCCGCTCCCTCTCAAGGGTGTTGGTTTATTCTGTATTACTTGGTAAGAATGGAGGAGGAGGGAGTACCATATCGCAACAACTGGCAAAAAATCTTTTCCCCCGGGATACCACCATCAGGAAAACTAAAATAGGGAAGTCACTACACCTGGGTGTGAATAAATTCAAAGAGTGGAATACCGGTGTGAGACTGGAAAGATCTTACACCAAGGATGAGATTATTTCCATGTACCTGAACACAGTGCCCTTTGGCGGGGGATCGATTGTTGGAATCAGCTCGGCGGCTAAAACTTTTTTCAATACCTCCCCCGACTCTCTGACCATTGAACAGGCTGCCACGCTGGTGGGTATGCTGAAGGCTCCCACAGCCTATAACCCGAGAATCAATCCCGAGCGTGCATTTGGCAGGCGTAACACGGTGATCAGCCAGATGGAGAAGTATGGCTACCTCGAGCCACAGGTGGCCGATTCGCTGCGACAGATCCCGGTGACGGTCGATTATAACCTGGCCAGTCACCTTACAGGCCGGGCCCGGCACTTTCGCACCTTCCTGGGAGGTTTCATGAATAAGTCAAAGCCGGTTTCTCCGGGAAGAAATGCTGGCAACCTGGCCCTGGAAAGGTACATGAGGGATTCTATAAGGTGGGCAGGCGACCCCCTGTATGGCTGGATTAATAAAGTTTACAAGCCCGACGGAACTCAATACAACCTTTACAGGGATGGCCTGAAAATCTATACCACCATAAATTATAAGATGCAGCAATATGCCGAGGAGGCCCTTGATTATCAAATGAAGGAGGTGCTGCAACCTGCATTTTTTCGGGAGAAAAAAGGGCGGACCAATGCCCCTTTTGAGGACATATCAAGAGAAGAGATCAATTCGATCCTTTATAAGTCTGTCAGATGGACCGACCGCTATAAAATTATGACGGCCAACGGAAGCTCATGGGATTCCATTCTCTATGCCTTTAATCAGCCGGTACAGATGCACATCTTTTCCTGGGATGGTCCCATCGATACGGTAATGACCCCCATGGATTCCATTAAGTATATGAAGCACATTCTCAGGGCCGGTTTTATGGCCATGGATCCTGCTTCCGGACAGGTAAGGGCTTTTGTGGGTGGTCACAATTTCAATTACTTCCAGTATGAGCATGTTTACCAGGGGCGCAGGCAGGTGGGCTCCACCATCAAGCCCTTCCTCTACTTGCTGGCCATGCAGGAGAATTATTCACCCTGTGAAATGATCCCGCTTGTTCCCATTACCTTTCATAATATTATTAACAACAAGGATACGACCTATACCCCGACCGCCCCGCCGCCAAACAGGTTTGCGGGCAAAAAGGTTTCTCTGAAATGGGGTCTGGCTACTTCGCATAACTGGGTTTCGGCCTGGCTATTCAAAAATTTCAATCCTGCCAATGTGATCAAGCTCATGCGAAAGATGGGCGTAAGCTCCTACATCGATCCGGTTCCCAGCATGATTTACGGTACTGCCGATATTTCCCTGGAGGAGATGGTGGGTGCATTTAACACATTTTCCAACAGCGGTATCTATGTGAGTCCCAATTATGTCACCCGCATCGAGGATCGCTACGGGAATGTCATTTCAACCTTTCATCCAAATGAGAACGAAGCCATCAGTGAAGAAACTGCTTTCCTGATGCTTACACTGCTTCGAAATGTGGTTGATATGTATGGATCGTATCGTGGGGTCAACTATTTTGGTACAAGCATCCGCCTCAGGACCCGTTACCAGTTTACCGGGGAACTGGCAGGAAAGACCGGAACCACTCAGAATCAGAGTGACGGATGGTATATGGGGTTGGCTCCCAAACTGACTGCTGCAGCCTGGGTTGGTGGTGAGGATCGCTCCATTCATTTCGACATGCTGGGCATGGGTGCCGGCGGGAACATGTCCCTGCCGATCTATGCTGAATTTCTCCAAAGGGTCTATGCCGACTCCACCCTTGGGATTACCCAGGAGGATGAATTTGTGAAGCCTTTCGATTTTTACGTTGACCTGGATTGTCCGAATATAATGGAGGCAGACAGCAATAGCAACTTCGAGGATTTTTAGATTGGCATATAGTTCAGGCCCGGCTGCTATCCCTTAAAAGAATCACTCTATTTCCCAGCATTGAGACCGTCCATGAAGGATGCATGATTCTTTTTGCTTTCCTGAAATAGAGCCTGGTCCGGATGCTGCTCTCCCCACGTTCGTTCCCATCCTTATACTCACCAGCGAACTCATAGGATCTTGAAGATGGATGGATTTTATGGTAAATTGAAATGATCTCGGCCACCGTGGCTATGATCCGGTAAACCTCACCCCTGTTGGTCTCGCTGTACTCATCCTCGAACTCCTCGTTCAGCACACTGAAATTCACGATGTGTGCCAGGTAGCTGTCCCTTTTCCTGGCAAACATTACCTGGTATTTTAAACCGCTATCGGTGGTAAAGTAAAAATCGGAAGCTGATTTATTTGCCGGGATTTCAATGGGGTATAAGTCAAGCTCGGGCTTATAAGTTGCTTTAAAGAGGGGGTCAATATCGGCTTTCCCGGAAGGATTCATCCAAACAGGTTTTTGGGGATCTCCTGTACCCTTGAGACCTCAATGATTTCAAGATTGAATTTTGAAGCATCTATTCTTTTTCGATTAAAGGCGGGCATCAGAATTCGTTTCATTCCCAGCTTATCGGCTTCTCCCAGCCTTTGTTCGATTCTGTGCACTGGTCTTATCTCACCGGATAAACCAATCTCTCCTGCAAAGCATGTGTACTGGTCCACGGGGATGTCGACTGTGGAGGACAGGATGGCTGCAACCACTGCAAGGTCTATGGCCGGATCATCCACCCTTAATCCACCTGCAATATTGATGAAAACATCTTTGCTGGCCAGTTTAAAGTTGGCACGCTTTTCCAGAACCGCCAGTAGCATACTGAGCCTCTTGGTGTCAAAGCCGGTGGAGGTACGCTGTGGGGTGCCGTATACCGCAGAACTAACCAAAGCCTGAACCTCAATGAGGATGGGTCGTATTCCTTCCACATTGGCTGCCACAGCCGATCCGCTCAGATCAGGGGGTTGCTGGTTGATGAGTAATTCAGAGGGGTTGATTATTTCCCGAAGGCCTTTGCCGGTCATCTCAAACACCCCGATTTCGGAGGTAGACCCAAAGCGATTCTTACTGGCGCGGAGGATCCGGTAAAGGTGGTGAGAATCGCCTTCGAACTGGAGGACTGTATCCACAATGTGTTCCAGCACCTTGGGTCCGGCAATGCTTCCATCTTTGGTAATGTGGCCGATGAGGACTACGGGCATGTGGTTTTCCTTTGCCTCCCTTAAAAGGCGTGCCGCACAATCCCTTACCTGGGAAACCGTTCCGGGGGCCGATTCCAGGTCCTCTGAAAAGAGGGTCTGTATGGAGTCGATGATCAGCAGCTCGGGACGAATCTCGCGGATCTGGTCGATTATCACCTGGAGGCTGGTTTCTGCCAGCACACTACACTGCCCGGTACCTGCTCCCAGCCTGTCGGCTCTTAATTTGATCTGCTGGGGGCTCTCCTCTCCTGATATGTAGAGTGTCTTTTTGTCAATTTGCAGAGCAACCTGCAGTGCCAGGGTGGACTTCCCTATACCCGGTTCTCCGCCAATCAGGATCATTGATCCTGGAACAATTCCACCTCCCAGCACCCGGTTGAATTCTCCGTTGCGCAGGTCGATGCGTGCCACCTGTTCTGACCTCACCTCGTCGATGGATTGGGGAGCAGTCATAGTCCGCTTCTCCTGGGAGGATGATCTCACTGGACCTTTGGAGACTCTTTGCTCCACCAGGGTGTTCCATTCACCACAGGAAGGGCAGCGCCCAAGCCATTTGGCAGAATCAACTCCACAACTCTGGCAGAGGTATACAGTTTTTGTTTTGGCCATATTAATATGAAAGTCTAAAGGTAAGTATTCAGAAGGGATGTTCTTGAAGCACCTGGGATTTTTTAGCGCAGCTAAATAACCACGTCGCGAAAGAATATTCCCTTCTGCATTACAAATGCCTTTAAAATAAGAGAGCTAAGACGAAAACTATTTTCGCTCGATGATGGAGGTGGAACTGTAGCCCTCCAGGATGGGGATGGTGATTACCTGGCCGCCGCTGGAAATGACTTCCTTGTATCCTACGATCTCTTCAGGGTTATAGTCACCTCCTTTGACAAGGATGTCGGGCTTAAGTGCTGAAATGAGTTCCAGGGGAGTATCCTCTCCGAAGAGAATGATGTAATCCACCATGGCAAGTGCGCCCATTACCTCGGCCCTGGCATTTTGTTTGTTCACAGGCCTTCCAGCTCCTTTCAGCCTGGTAACCGAATCGTCGCTGTTCAGGCCAATGATCAGCAAAGAGCCCATTTCCCTGGCTTTGGAAAGGTAATACACATGTCCGCGGTGAAGCACATCGAAGCATCCATTTGTGAAGATGATCCTGTTTTTTTCCCGGAATTCAGGGCTAAGGATCTCCGCGGCCTTTGCGGGAGTGATTAGTTTGCGGAGGATGTCTTCGTAGCTCAGCATCTTAAGTGCTTGTTTCAGGGACATTTTTCTTTTTGCGCGAAAGCATCAGGAGCACATAAGAAAGGGCTCCAAGAAGAATGAGGAGGATTGAATTGGACTCATGTGCAAGGATGGCATAGGCCCCTCCCTGCTCAAGGTTAAGGCCGTAAACGAATACCATTCCACGCGAGACAATCCAGTGAAAGGCGCCAAATCCTGCAGTAACAGGCGCGGACATCCCCAGTCCGCCGATTACCAGCAGGAATATTCCATCCACGAAAGTCAGTCCCGAGGTGGCCTCCAGTGAAAAAACGACTACCCAGGTCATCAATATATAAAGGAACCAGATCAGGACAGAATGCAAAATATATTCCCACTTCCGCTTCATCTTGTAGATGGTTTTGAGACCATCCAGGATCCCCAGGAGAAAGTTTGCAATTTTACGCACAATACCAATCCTGCCAAGGGGCTTCCGGAAGAGATACAGTAGCAGGAGTAGCCCTGCAATAAGGCCGACAAGCAGTACCCAGAAAAGGATCATTCCACCAAAAGTAGAGCTAATCTTCTCCTGCATAGGAATAAAGATGTTTTCGTTGAAAAAGGTGCCGAACTTTTCGGCCCAGCTGAAGATCAGGACGACCATGATCATCAGAAGCATCACAAGGTCGGTCACCCTCTCAATAATTACGGTGCCGATAAGTGAATCCACGGGAATCTTTTCCCTTTTCCCAAGGGTAATGCAGCGCGTTACTTCTCCAAGACGGGGCAGGGCAAAGTTGGAAAGATATCCCACCATAAGTGAATGGTAGGTATTTTTTAGGGAAGGTTGAAATCCCAGGGGTTCAATGAGCAGAACCCATCTCCGGGCCCTTGAAAAGAGACTTATCAGGGCAAAAAACATTGAAAGCCCGATCCACCAGAAATTCGCCTCACTGAGTGTAGAGGCCAGTTTGTCGAATGCAATTCCCTTGAAAGCAAAGTAGAGCAAGAGGATGCCCAGTGCAAGGAATCCGACGATCCTCAGGATCTGTAAAATTATTTTTTTCAAATGTGTCAGCTTAGTTTGTTGGTGGCGGTGTCGGGGAAAATGAGGGCGGGTTTGAACGATTTCGCTTCCTCAAAATCCATGGACGCATAGGAGATTATGATGATAATATCTCCAACCGCGACCTTGCGTGCTGCAGGTCCGTTCATGCAAATTTGTCCACTCCCTCTTTCGCCTGTGATTACATAGGTCTCCAGCCTCTCGCCATTGTTGATATTAACGACCTGAACCTTTTCGTTCTCGATCAGGTTGGCTGCCTCCATCAAATCTTCGTCAATGGTGATGCTACCTATATAGTTAAGGTCAGCCTCGGTGATGCTAACCCGGTGTAACTTTGATTTTACAACTTCAATATTCATGATTCTGTTTCCTGGTGTAAAGTTAATTAAAAATCATATTATCTAGAAGCCTTACCCCCCCTAATATGACAGCAATACATCCCACTTTGTTCACGTCCCTTTCCCAGGACTCAATTGGTTTAAGTGTCTTATCATCAACTATCTCAAAATATACAAGTTCCATCAGGTTCTGTTGTTCGAAGCGCTTACTAAGCCATGATTTTAGCTCGGAGGGTGACAGCTCTGCTTGTTTTTTGGCTGCTTCAACAAGGGTCTGATAAATAAATGGGGCCGTTTTTCGTTCCTTACGGCCGAGCCTGATATTTCTTGAACTCATGGCAAGGCCGTCTTTCTCCCTGATGATCGGACACGCCACAATATCGATCTTCATGGCCATTTGATCAACAAGGTGGCGAATGATGACCATCTGCTGAAAATCTTTTTGACCAAAGTAGGCACGATGGGGATTGACAAGCTGGAAAAGTTTGCTTACGATCTGGGCAACACCATTGAAATGTCCCTCCCTGGAGGCGCCTTCCATTACCTGGTCCAGTCCCTCAAGGTTAAATTGTCGACCATCGGTCTCGGGATACATTTCGTTGACAGGGGGCATAAAAACCATATCAACCCCCTTTTCACGTAGCAGGATAAGATCTTCTTCAGGTGTCCTGGGATATTTCTCCAAATCGGATGGATCATTGAACTGGGTGGGGTTCACAAAGATGGATACAAGCGTAGAGTCATTATCCTCTATAGACCTTGAAACCAGTGAAATATGACCATCATGAAGTGCCCCCATTGTGGGCACCAATCCGATGCTTTTCTGCTTCTGCCGGAGGTCATCCAAATGCCTGATAAGCTCCTCTTTTGTCCTGTAAACGATCATTTGTCTCTTGGTCGCACAAAGATAGATAAATTGATCTCATTTTTTTTTAGTAAATTTGCATGATTTTCAAAAGCAGGCTACACGATGGAAAGTAAAAAGGTATTATTTGTTTCTCAGGAGATTACGCCCTATTTGCCAGAAGCTGAACTTTCCCAGATTGGCCGTAATTTACCCCAGGCTATTCAGGAGACAGGCAAGGAGATCAGGACCTTCATGCCGAAATACGGGACCATAAATGAGCGACGGAATCAGTTGCATGAAGTGATTCGGCTCTCTGGAATGAATCTGATTATTGATGATACCGACCACCCGCTTATCATCAAGGTTGCCTCCATCCAGGCGGCCAGAATGCAGGTTTATTTCATTGACAACGAAGACTATTTTCATCGCAAGCAGACGGTCGCAGATGCAAAGGGAGAATTTTTCAAGGACAATGACGAAAGGATGATCTTCTTTGCAAGGGGTGTTCTGGAAACAGTTAGAAAATTACGCTGGTCGCCCGACCTGGTGCATTGCCACGGCTGGTTTGCTTCACTGGTTCCGCTCTACATTAAGAATGCATACAGGGAGGACCCACTGTTTGCCAATTCTAAGGTTGTTTTTTCCATGTATGATAACGGTTTTGATAAACCACTGGATGGTGCATTTAAAGAAAAACTTCTTGTAGATGGTGTCTCCCCTGATGACGTATCCATGCTTACTGACCCCACATTTGAAAACCTGACCAAACTTGCTGCAACTTACTCCGATGGATTAGTCCAGGGTAGTGAGAAATTGCCAGATTCTGTATTGAAGGTGATGAAAGATTCGGCTAAGCCGACTCTTAATTATTTGGCTGGTACAGAATATGTAGACGAGTTCTCCGTTTTCTATGACAGTATTCTCAACGATTAATCGCATTTAAGTTAATATGAAGAAGAAGGATTTGTGGATTGTTGCGGTCATCGTGACCTCAATTATGCTGATTTCATCATGTTCATCCTGGGAACCGGAATTAGGACAGGATATCCTCCCTCCGGGCGACCAGGTGTTTATGTTTTATGACACCATTATAGAGGTTCCTGCATACACCATTTCAGGCATACCCCTGGAGACTTCCGACAGGTCACTTTCCTCTGCCAATCCCTATATGATGGGTGAAATGACCGATACCCTTATAGGCATGTCAAAGGCCAGCCTGATCACTCAGATTAATACCACCGCGGCCTATATACCAGCACCCAATACGGAGATTGATTCCCTTGTGTTTTCCCTCTATATTTCGGATTATTATGGAAACTCTGACGTGCCCTTCAACATTCAATTGCATGAGGTCACAAAGCGTATCTATATGGACTCGGTATATTATTCCAATTATGATCTGGCCGGGGCTTACGATCCTGAAATCCTTGCCGAAGTGACCATTACCCCCCAGAAGGGAGATACGGTGCCTATGCTCATTCAGAACCAGGCCTTCATTCAAAAATTCCTGGATGTACAGGATGATAGTGCCCTGTTTTCCAACGACAGTATTTTCAAAGATTATTTCAATGGCTTTTACGTGACCGCCACGTCCACTTCAAGTGAGGGAGCCATAGCGGTGGTTCTTCCATCCAATGTCATTACCAGGCTTTCACTAAAGTATGCCAACGACAGTACGGAGGTCGATTCAACCATTGAGCGTGACTTTCGCTGGGCTACTTTTACAATCAACGAGTTCAGCTCACAGAAGATCAATATTTTTGAGCATGATTACACCGGTGTAGAAATGGAGGAAATCATTGACAATCCCGAAATTGAAACTCCCTATTGTTTTGTGCAGGGAATGGGAGGTGTAAGCACCTCATTTCACTTTGGCAACCTGAGCGATTGGCTTGCCCAGGGTGGGGGCAAGGTGGCTATTAATTCGGCAAGCATGGTCTTCGATATATACCCTGAAGAGAGTGGCGGGCTGGCTCCGGAAGATATGTCTTCACGCCTGATGTTGCATACCCGGGCAACACCTGAAACCCTTGAGCCCCTATATGATCTGCTAACGATTTACAATGGAACGTCTGGTGATGACAGCCAGTTTGGCGGGCAACTGAGGGCGGTGTCCAAGGGGATGTTTTTTGATACCACCTATACCTACCGGTTCAATATACCCCTTCATTTTCAGTCCATGGTGGATGGTGTTGATTTAACTAACGATTTTGTTTTGCAAGCCTACCAGGCAAAAAATAATCCAAAGGTTTCTCAGATTTGGAGTAACCTTTATGCCAATCCGCAACGTATAAGGCTGGAGATAGTATATATTAAACTGGATTAACATATGTGTGGCATAGTAGGATATATCGGGAGCAAAGATGCTTACCCGATACTGATTAAAGGCCTGAAAAGACTTGAATACCGGGGTTACG
>JAOZLK010000579.1 GCA_029934875.1 Bacteroidales bacterium
AGTATATAGTTGGTGATGTCGACCACGTTATTTATGGGGGTCTGGCCGATGGCCCTGAGCCTGTTCTGGAGCCATTGAGGACTTTCTTTCACAGTAGCTCCGCTTATGCTTAGCCCTGAATACCTAAGGCAGCCGGCCTGCTCTTCGATGCTTATATCGATGGGCAGCTTGACATTGTCAACTCTGAACTTGTTCAGCGAAGGTTTTTTTACACGGGTTTTTCTGTTTTGGGAAAGGTAGGCGGCCAGATCCCTTGCCACACCAAGGTGAGATGCTGCATCAATTCGATTGGGAGTAAGACCGATTTCAAAGATCGTGTCGATCTCAATCTGGAAGTATTCGGATGCCGGGGTCCCGGTTTTGGCAGATCCATTCAGGACCATGATGCCTTCATGAGAGCTTCCCAATCCCAGTTCATCCTCTGCGCAGATCATTCCAAAGGAAAGCTCTCCCCTGATCTTTGCCTTCTTAATGACAAACTCTTCCTGACCTGAGTAAAGGGTCGTCCCAACAGTGGCGACAGGAACTTTTTGGCCTGCAGCCACATTGGGAGCCCCGCACACGATCTGCACCGGCTCATCCATTCCCACATCAACAGTGCACACCGAAAGCTTATCTGCATCGGGGTGTTTATGACAGGTGAGTACTTCACCTATCAGCACTCCTTTTAAGCCGCCTTTGACCGATTGAAAGGTCTCGGTACCCTCCACTTCCAGCCCGATATTCGTTAGTATATCGCTCAGCTCCTCAACAGGAAGATCAACAGGCAGGTATTCTTTCAGCCAGTTATAGGAAATTTTCATGAAAATGCATTTGCTGTTTAAGCTGCAAAAGTAGTGCTTTTAGATCATGATCGCAAAAGCTCTTTTGCATGTTGAAACAGTACAGTCTGTACCTCCGGGTAGGTGAGCAGGGAGGGAAGTTCAGTATCCAGCCTGAGCTCAACAATCTCATGTTCCAGTGCTAGCTTCCTTTCAAGAATATCGGCAGCGTAGAGGCGACCTGATTCGCTTTTTCCCGACACGCTTACCTGGTAATCGCAGAGGTAGTTAAGAGATGAGCGCACAGTCCCGGTTTCTTCATTGAGTTCCCTCAGAGCAGCCTGGTCTGCCGACTCACCTTTTTCGATATGACCGGCAGGCAGCTCCCAGGAACTTCTCTCCCTGTGACGCACAAAAACCCATTTCCCTTTTTCCCGTGCGGCAATCACCACATATGTCAGGCTTGATTCATCAAGGCTGTGAGCAGGCAATATCCGGGTTTGGACCGCAGGCATAATGAAATGTGATCAGTTATTAGTTATCTGTGGAGATCCAGTTAAACTCCATGATCTCTCCGCCTCTGTATACCATTAAAGTGATCGTTGCAGAGGATCCCATACCGTCGAGGTATTCAGCAATTTTAAAAATGCTCTGTTCCTCGGTAATTTTGACATCTCCCACTGAAAGGATGATGTCGCCCCCCAGCAAGATTTCCTCATCTTCAAAGATCACCTTCCGAAAACCACCCTTGAGTCCGATGCTGTCTGCAGGGCTTCCCTTTGTCACATTCTGGACGAGCCATCCCGACTCCTGGGGGACATTCAGAATCTTAGCGAACTCATAGGATAGGGTAACTGCATCTACTCCGAAATATAAGCTGCTCCTGGCATTCAGGACATCTTTGGCCACCTGGGAAGTGGCTGCGAATCCGATGCCTTCGAATCCGCCGGAACGGGAAAGAATAGAACTAACAATACCTATCACCTCTCCCTTTTTGTTAAACATGGGTCCCCCTGAATTGCCTGTATTGATGGAAGCATCAGTTTGGAAAAACTCAAGAATTTTTCCATTCCCCCTGGGGCTCTCTTCCGAATGACGGCCGGCGATTATACCATGGGAAAGAGAGTAGGTTAAACCCATGGGAGCACCGATTACGAAAATTTCATCACCAATTCTGACTTCGTTGGAGCTGCCAATCACAGCAGGTTTGGGATCGGTGGGGGCGGACTCTAATTTGATTATAGCCACATCTGCAATCCTGGAAATCCGGTAGGTGGTGGCAGCTATCTTTTCTCCGTCGAAGAATTCAACCATAATCGCTTTGGCATTGGCCACTACGTGAGATGCGGTAAGTATCATATTGTCGCGGATCAGGACTCCTGAGCCCAATCCCATGTTGGAAGTGAATGTGCGCGGATCGCCGGATCCGGAGTTTACATCCTCTGCGGTATAGATGGTGACCACGGAGTATTTGTTGCTTTCAAAGAGCTCGGCCAGGTCCTGGGCCAGAACAAATTGTGAAAATGCGGCAATGGCCAATAGAAGAAAATATTTTTTCATGATACTCTCTTAAGTGTGAATAATAAGATTATGATTTATGAGAACAGTAAAAATAAGAGAATTGTTCATATTTTTGTTCCTTTAAGAATAGCAGATGAAAGATAGACCATTAATTCTGGTTACCAATGATGACGGGATAGAGGCAAAAGGGATGAAATCACTCATCCAGGTGGCCCGGGAATTCGGAGACGTGGTGGCCATATCAACCCAGACGCCCATGTCAGGGATGTCCCATGCAATAACAATCAAGCATCCCCTGCGGCTTAACCTGATTAAAGATGAGCCGGGTTTAAAAATATATCTAAGCAGCGGCACACCGGTTGATTGCGTTAAACTTGCCTTCAACAGCATACTGGAGAGTAAACCCGACCTGGTGCTTTCCGGGATCAATCACGGATCAAATTCTTCTTCAAGTATTCTTTACTCGGGGACCATGGGGGCCGCCATGGAGGGAGCCATTAACCATATTCCATCCATTGGCTTTTCTCTTCTGAATTATTTTCCCGATGCAGATTTCTCTTCTTCCCAGCAAGTTGCCCGGGAGGTGATTGGCAGGGTGCTGGATGAGGGGCTTCCCGATGGTATCTGTTTAAATGTGAATGTCCCCGATGTATCCACCCAGGAACTGAAAGGAATAAAGATATGCAGCCAGGCCAACGGATTCTGGAAGGAAGAGTTCCAGAAGAGGCAGGATCCTATGGGAAGGGACTATTACTGGCTCACCGGTTTTTTCCATAATCGAGAGCCCGATGGAGGGGGAGAGGGAACAGACGAGTGGGCACTGGAAAAGCATTACGCTTCAGTGGTACCCATAAACACTGATTTAACCGCCCATGTCCTGATGGACAAAATCAGGCACTGGGAAAAAACTCCTGTTCAGGATGGCAGCGAATAAACGTTTGGATTCCATGGCCCTGGGTCTTGTTGCCGGACTTATAGTTCCCATGATGACCCTGTCCATTATATGGCAGGTCCGCTACGAGGTAGGACTGGGAGAGTTCCTTTCATCCCTTCAGAG
>JAOZLK010000580.1:0-1690 GCA_029934875.1 Bacteroidales bacterium
CTTTTCCCATAGAGCTCCACCGATCTCCCCTGCACTTGTCCCGGTGCGTTCATAACCATGCACGGCCACAATATCCACATACTTCCGGGCATATTCATCGTTATTAAGTGTATTCATCCACCCTGCCATATCAGCCTCCCTCACCATGACCTCCTCTGGATAAAATAATTTGGTGGAAATACCTTCCAGTTCAAAGCGTTCTCCCACAACCCTGATCAGGTCGCAATAGGTACGAGGCGTATACCGGCATGAGGCATAGGGTTCCCAGAAAGTAGGTTCATTCTGCAGGCTCACTGCATACAAATCAGCTCCGGTTTCTTGCCTAAAGAGTTTGATAAAAGCCACTATATATTCCGCATATTCCTCATAATTTATGGGGAGCAAATATCCGCCCTCGGATACATTATTATTGGATTTCATCCATGCAGGAGGAGACCAGCTTGATGCAATAAACTTCACCTCTTCATGAGCCGTGTGAAGGTCCCTGACGAAATCAAGGAATTTCCAGTCTTCGTATTTATAGATATTATTCCTGAAAAGTTCCAGGTCCGTGTCATAAGGATCAGAGTTGTCATTGATTGGTTCGAAACCAACTGAAGATATGGATATCCTAACGATATTCGACCCCAGGTCTTCCACAATATCCTCGATGTACTCCTGTGAATAATAGGGTCCCCTGGACCAGTCCACTTTTTCAAGTCCGAACCCTCCAAATCCTTCAATAACCTGATGTTGAGTCTGCAGGTCTGTTGTGATCTGAACCGCATTTTCTTTGAGAGTAGTAATCACTTTAAAACTGACAAGTGTACTATCAGTTCCATTGTCCGCTGTTCCCCCAGCGTCTTTTACCTTGATGGTTATAGTTCCGGTCCCGTTTGCTGCTGTTGTATTGAACTGTAGCTTACCCACCGGAGAACCCTGAATGTAAAATATATTCAAATTTTCGATCAGGGCATTATCAACTGAAACGGCCCATAACTCCAGGGCCTGCTCCTTATTTTTGTCGCCATCGGTAATTCCCTTGAGGTTTACCACGTATGATTCACCTGAAGAAAATGCATAGATATCCGGGAGCTGATCAAGGGTGGGCGCATAATTCTTCTCCGGGTCCCTGACAAAAACATTAAACTGTACCGAACCGGTATCACTGCCACCATATTCATCTCCTCCATCATCCGAAATTGATACTGTTATGGTTGCACTTCCCTCGGGGCCTGCCGGTATCCATTCCAGATGGGCGGTACTATCGCCCTGTGAATACTGGATTACAGGATTGGCCACAATACTTTGATTTGAACTCAATGCAACAATGGTGAGGTTCTGGACACTGGAGGTGTCTCCATCTGTAATCCCTGTCAGAATTACAGACTGAGTCCCTTCATCAGAATAGATGGGATCAGCATTCTCTACCGGGTCCAGTGAGGGAGCGAGGTTAAGCCGGGCAAATACCTCAATCTCATATAGCATAAGGGCATCTCCCTCTCCTGTAATTGCTTCCAGCCTGATCTGTGATGTCACCACAGGTTCGAACTGGGGTTTATGTACTGGTGACAGGTTTCCGCTGACATGTGTAATATCAACCCAGGCTGTTCCTGACCAGGATTGTAGATGATATTCGTAAACCGGGTGATTATCACCATATAAACCCGTATAGAAATTTATCCCGGTTACCTGGTATTCCTGCTCCAGA
>JAOZLK010000580.1:1700-2023 GCA_029934875.1 Bacteroidales bacterium
CAGATCCACCTCGATCCAGTGGGGGTACCCATTGTTGTCCGAAACCCACCGGTTAATGTTGCTGTAATTGTATCCGTCAACGGCTTTCCAGGCCGGTTGGGACGATATCTCTGAATCGACGGTTACCGACTTGTTAACAGCTATATTAACCTGGGATTGAAGGTTTAGACCAAACAGCACTAAGCATAGTGCTGTAACTGTATATTTCATTGTCTCACCTTGCTTTTTCAGCTTCCGTTAAAATTTTAATAATGGTCTCGTTTCCAGAATCCTTTGCTCTGTCAATGGCCCTGAATCCATCTTTATCTCTGTATTGAACATCG
>JAOZLK010000580.1:2033-3325 GCA_029934875.1 Bacteroidales bacterium
CATCTGCACCCTCTATGAGAAGCTGTTTTAATTTGCTCTCATCACCTGAAATCGCAACAATCACCAGTTCACTATCCATGTGGATCACTGGTTCCATATCCGGATTCGGAAACTTTTCCGCACTCTTCATCACAGAGCTTGTTTTCTTCTCCAGAATTAAAAGAAGGGATCTTGCCTGGTTCTCTGAAGCAATATCGACAGGTGTTTTATTTTCAGAATCTGTGATGGATACATTGGCCTGACCGTCTACCAGTACGGAAGTAATGGATTCAAATCCTAATTGCACGGCATAGTGCAAAGGTGTCCTTCCGAAATCGTCAATAGCATTCAGATTGGAGCCAGAATTTATCAAGAGTTCTGCCACATCTTCTTCAACCACTGTTTTTTCATTGATGAAATGCGAATATCCCTGCCTGGCAGCCCAGTGGAGCGGTGTCAGGCCATTGATATCCTTTGCTTCAATGTTCGCACCGGCATTGATAAGATCCCTGATCCTGTTAATTGCAGTTGATTCAGTTTGCCTGTACCCTGTATTCGCATTGGCCACAGCACAGTGTAATGGTGTCCATCCATCATTAGTGGTTGCAGAAAGATCCGATCCCGCATCCAGTACCATCCTGAAGATCTCGTAATGGTTGTAATCTTCGTTTTTTATCTGTATCCCGCGGTTTCCCACAAAACCCGATGCAGCTGCATGCAGGGGGGTCCATCCGTCATTTGCTGCCAGATTTACATCTGCACCATTCTGGATCAGGTAATTCACAGCATCACCGTCACCATCCAAAATTGCTTCGTGTAGCAGGGTCCATCCATCAGCCCTTTGTTTGTTTACTTCCCCTGAAATTGCAGCAGCCTCAGCCAGAATTAAGCGCCCTGCATGGCCGTCGCTAGCTCCCTGCCATTCAGACTTTATGGGAAATTCATCAAAGTTACCGACCATTGATTCATCTGGTTCCGGATTGGACCAGGGTTCAGTGTACCGAAGCACTTTCTCCGGATCCTTAAGGCCCTTGTCCTCACCTGTCAGACTTATAATACTTTTGGGAGGAAGTATCAACAGGTCACCGGTACGGTATTTCCCCTCATCACTAAACAGATCAGATTCAATGGAGCGGTGGATAGCAAATTTGCCAGGCAACAGGGGATGTTTGGATACTTTGATCGTACTGGCTGTGTTAGAGGTGTTAATCAGAACTGCTGTCAGGGCTCCTGATTCCGGATGCTTGTATGCAGATACCAGGATTGAATCATTCCCCAAGGAAGCATTAACCCGAATTGCACCTGGCCGGATA
>JAOZLK010000090.1:0-10383 GCA_029934875.1 Bacteroidales bacterium
CGGTAAAACCCGCTCCAGAAAGAAATGGAATCAAAATATGAGCACTGCTACCTCCCCCTACAATCGTCACCACTTTTTTTTCTTGCTTAGTCATATTCGAAGTTAAGGCTTTTTCATGAGTTATAAACTATAAAGGTCCGGGTCTAAAGGGCCCTGACCTCAAATATTTTCCCATCATACTGACCGTGTATTTCTACCCCGAATCCCACTTCCATGAGCGACTGTCCCGATGCACGGTGAACTTCATCACCCCCTGGCGCCAGCTTCACAACATACTCAGCTTCAGGATCAATCCCCTTCAGGAAGACCTGCCGGCTAGCCTCCAGTGCGCCATGGCGGAACACCCCGATTATGCCCCCGGCTTTTGTATCATTATTGATCCTCATCCAGCCATCCCATGAGCCTTCGCGGGGTTCACCAAAGCCCGGCAGATCGCGTCGATACGACATATAGTCATATTGCGCCTGCATGGACTGCATCCAGAGTGACCACGTAAGGATCCTGGCGCGTCCTTCCTCTGGAATCTTTCTTGGATCGCCCAGAACGATAGGCAGGGTGCCGATGAGCGACTTCAGGGCAAATTCAAAGTCAGGATCATCCATGGCGCTGTTACCAATCACCAGTGAACCAGCCGGAACAGCCGGGGTGCGCCACCATGCCATCTGCCTGATACGCAACGGGCCGGTGGGAGAAGGTTCTTCGAAATTGGAAAGCCAGTTTCCATCGGCATGATCGGCAATGGCATAGTCCATCAACTGGAGCTTTCCGGCAGTCTCGAAGGTGCAGTCGATAAACAGGTTTGGATGAGCTGCATGCAGCTCATCGAAAAGCTTCATCAGCTGTTCATAGATAACAATATATGATTCCTCCCTGTCGCGGTGCAGGGGATGGTCGGTGGCATAACAACCTGAGATTTTTGGATCATTCACATAGGCACTGGCTGCAATTGCAAAATCCAGCTTGGTATAGGCAAGTCCGTATTCATTGCAAAGCCGGATCACCACATCCCGGATGTAATCCACCCAGCCGGTTCCAAAACAGCTGGTATGAAAGTCTGCGTCGTGACTCGAATGCAGGTTCCCCGGCTCCATATTCACATTCTTCACAAACCATTCGGGATGATCACGATATACTGCAGCGTCATTGGTGGCTGAGCCAATGCTCATCCAGAGCCCGGGCTTCATACCCAGGGAATCGATATAATCAAAGGTGGACTTCAAACCATAGGGGAATTTCTCTCCATCCACCAGCCAGTCACCATAATTGTTACCCCAGGCCTCAGCCGATGTTCCGGCTCCGGAGTTCACCTGCCAGCCATCGTCAATGATGAATTCCATCACCCCACAATCGGCAGCGGCCTTTGCCACATCCCTGACCAGGGAATCTGAAACAAAGGTACGGAAGGGATTCCAGGTGTTATAGACAAAGACCGGCTTCTCCTCTCTGCGTATAATCTGGGGCTGCATATACTTTCGCACAAAATCGTTCACTGTCCCGTCGACCACCTCAAAACCATTGTCGGTATTCTCATAAAGACAGATGAAAGTTTTGGGGCTTTCCCAGGATTCGCCCGGTGCCAGCCACTTCCTGAAGGGAAAATCCTGCTCCGGATGGCTAAGCCCTGCTTCCACATTATTGTTCCGGGTATGGAAGGCCGTTCGCTTTAAAATACCCGGAGCCTCATTTCCGACGGCCATCCCCATACGCAGGGTCTGGTCGTGGACCACTACCACCGGATCATCCCAATCACCCACAAAGCGGCCAATCTGCTTCATCCGGGCATAATTATGATGAACCACACTACTCACATGAGAAAAAGAGGTTTCCACATCCTCAACATTGAGTGCTTCAATTTTCAGATCACCCGGGCCCCTATTCCTGAATCCAATCCACTTACGGATAACAGGCATATCGGGATAAAGCATGTAGTTCAACTCCAGCTCTAGTCCAAGGGACTCCTCCCTACTCTCCAGGGTGATCCTGACACCCTCACCCATTTGCTCATCCTGAATGCGTTCAGACTTCACCAGGGTCCAAGCTGAATAACCATTCACCACCCTGTTATTTACCAGGCAGGAAAAATCAGCGCTCTCACCAATATAGCTATGGGGATTGCCGCTCAGGAACAGGCCCGACGAGACAAACTTACCCTTCTCAAATTGAAGAATCCTGCTCAGATATCCATTCTGTAGGCTAATCTCATCTTCTCCGATACTAACAAAACTCTGGCCAGATAAGTTGCCAATCAGGCAAAAGAGCAAAAAAGTAGCAAAAAACCTGGTGCCTATCAAAGGGGATTGTATTATTTTCATGCTGTATTGTTAATGTTAAGCGATTCAATTTAGGGAAATAATTAATCAAACCTACCATGAAACTCATCACCAGAACCAGTTCCATCTTAGTGCATGTCCTCCTTTCGGCACTCCTCCTTGCCACCCTGTTTGCCACAGGATGCCAGAAAGAGAAACTTCAAAAACCCAACATCCTCTTCGCCATAGCCGATGACTGGGGATGGCCCCATGCCGGGGTGTATGGCGACCCGGTGGTTCAAACCCCCGCTTTTGACAGATTGGCCAGTGAGGGCATATTGTTTAATCATGCCTATATTTCATCACCCTCCTGCACGCCATCAAGAAATGCCATCCTTACCGGGCAATACCACTGGCGACTTGGTCCGGGTGCCAACCTATGGAGCACCCTGGATCCTACCACACCCGTTTACCCCCTGCTGCTGGAAGATGCAGGCTACAAGATCGGTCGCTTCAGAAAGAGCTGGGGACCCGGTGATATCTCCAATTGGGATCGACACCCAGCAGGTCACGATTATACCGGGACCGGATTTGCTGCATTTATGGAGGAGAGATCACCAGATCAGCCCTTCTGCTTCTGGCTGGGGACCTCCGATCCACACAGGGGATATGATAAGGGCTCAGGCAAAAAATCGGGCATGGACCTTGATAAGATCCGTCTTTTTGAATGCTTCCCCGACCATGAAAACGTAAGAAGCGATGTGGCCGATTACTATTATGAAGTTCAGCGCTTCGACACCCTTGTAGCCAGTGCCATCGCCATCCTTGAAGAATATGGGGAACTGGAAAATACCATCATAGTTATGACCGGCGACCATGGCATGCCCTTCCCTAGGTGCAAGTCTAACAACTACGATTCGGGAGCCCGGATACCCCTGGCCATCCGCTGGGGAAACGGCATCGACATAAGCGGAAGAGTGCTTGACGACTTTATCAGCACCACTGACCTGGCACCCACCTTCCTGCAGCTGGCCGGAGTTGATGTTCCTGAAGTAATGAGCGGGCTTAGCCTGCTCAATATTCTTAAGAGTTCCAAAGGTGGTATTGTGGATGCCGAAAACCGGAGCTTTGTTCTCCATGGAAAGGAGCGGCATGTACCGGGACAGGAAGAAAACATGGGGGGCTATCCCGTCCGGGCTATCCGCAACCACGATTTCCTCTATATTCGCAACTTTGAACCAGAACGCTGGCCCAGCGGTACGCCCGATTACCTGGAAGCATCCATACCCTATTGCTGGTTGGGTGATTGTGACAACGGACCCACCAAAACCTACATGGTAGAAAATAAGGAGAAGGATGGGCTGCATGAAACTCTCTGGAATCTTTCCTTTGGGAAACGTCCTGCTGAAGAGTTGTATGACTGTAACAAGGACCCCGAGCAAATGGTGAATCTTGCTGCCAATCCGGCCTACCAGGAAATCAGAGCAAAACTGTCCGCACAACTATTGGAGCAACTGGAGCTTACTGCTGATCCGAGATCAGCTTCCACCGAAGACTTTGATTTTGATGCAGTGCCTTACCTCGGACAAGGCCCCAGGCATCCCTCCTATAAAGCTGTGAAATAATCCCAGGTCAGAGATTCAATCGCCCGGGAGTCAGTCGCGCGGAAATTAGTCGCCAAAACTGGTGGCCAGGTTCCTGGCTGCTGTCACCCAGGAATGATCCGGGGGTACATAATTGATTTTCCCTGCCACATCCTGCAGGGGAACCGCTTTGCATTGTTCGCCGTCCACAGCCACCATGATCCCAAATTGTTCATCCCGGATGTAATCGATGGCAGATGTTCCCAGTCGCGTGGCCAGGTTACGATCAAGCGCTGAGGGGGTCCCTCCGCGTTGCAGGTGCCCCAGGATGGTTACCCGGGTCTCAAGCCCCGTAATGATCTGCAACTCCTCGGCCATGGCCATGGTCGATCCCCTGTATTCACTATCAAGGGCTGACAACTGATCCTTCAGCTTAGCGCGCTCCTCCCCCTCTGTTCCTTCCAGTTTCTTCTCCACTGCTTTGATCTTCCGATCGCCCTCCACGGTGATGGCTCCCTCTGCAACTGCCACAATACTGAAACGCTTCCCCCGGCTGACCCTTTCCAGGATACTGTCCGCCAGTTTGTCGATGGTATAGGGAATTTCAGGAATCAGGATGGCATCGGCACCACCGGCCATACCGGCTCCAAGGGCCAGCCAGCCCACCTTGTGCCCCATGATCTCCACAATAATGACCCTGTGGTGACTGGAAGCAGTACTGTGCAGTCGGTCTATGGCATCCACTGCGATGCCCAGTGCAGTATCAAAGCCAAAGGTCACATCGGTTCCCACGATATCATTGTCGATGGTTTTGGGCAGGGTAATAATATTGCAACCCGCCTGTGAAAGCCTGAATGCATTTTTCAGGGTGCCTCCGCCACCCATGCAAACCAGAACATCCAGGTGGTTCTTGTGGTAGTTCTCCACAATTACATCGGTCATATCCACAGTTTTTCCGCCCATGGGCATCTTATGGGGCTTATCCCTGCTTGTTCCCAGGATGGTCCCACCCAGGGTAAGGATTCCCGAAAGCATGTTGTTGTCAAGTCGCACCGAGCGGTTCTCCATCAAACCGCGAAAGCCGTCCTTAAAACCAATAACCTGCATGGAACCATTGCTTGCAGCGGTTTTCCCGATTCCCCTGATGGCTGCATTAAGGCCCGGGGTATCTCCTCCTGAAGTGAGGATACCAATGTGTCCTGATCGGATTTGTTTAGCCATAATACTCATGTTTATTTCCTACAAGTTATGAAATTCCGCGCCGGCTTGCCAATATACCGACGCCGTTCCAACTATTTGTTAATTCTATTGTTAATGAGAGTATAAAGATTGATCAACCATGAGATTTGTATGAAATCGTTAATCCCCTTTAATCATTGGTTCTACATTTTCTTCTTCCTATACTCATCTGTATGTGCACAAAATAACACTATTAATCCTAGTGGTGAACCTGATTTCAATTTTGAAAGTATAAGCGTAGAAATAGACGGAGAGGAGTTTTTTGACTTCCACTCGATGGCGCAGGATCATCAAGGCTATATTTGGCTTTGCAATCATTTGGGTTTGATTAAATACAATGGCTTCAATAATATAATCTACAGATCGCTTCCCGAAGATTCTACCTCTATCCAAGATAATTATTTTCAAACATTGTATGTTGATCATACGGGAAATTTATGGGTCGGTACAAAATCTGGCCTGGTCCGATACAATCCTGACTGCGATTGCTTTATGAAATACACTTCCACTCCTGATAATCATGCACCTACAGGCCTTATTACTGACATTGTGGAAGATCAAAACAATACAATGTGGTTCGCTATGCAAAGTGGAGGCCTGTTTCGCTATGAAAAGGAAAGTGACAGCTTTACCCGTTTTCTTGACAATCCGGATGATTCTGTCACTATTGTAGATGATGTAGTTCGGGTTCTATTATCCGATCAGGAGAATAATATTTGGATTGGTACTGTATTTGGTGATTCAGCAAGTGAGGCAGGATTGATACGCTTTAATTCGAAAACTGGAATCGCCTTACGTTTCTTGCATGATCCGGCTAATCCAAATAGTCTGTTGGATAGTAGGATAAGTGCTCTTTTTGAAGATCGGAAAGGTCGCATATTAGTTGGAACCTACCAATGCGGTCTCCACATTTACGATCCAAAGGACGAAGAATTTCTTAGACTTAAATACGATGCCAATCAGCCCAATCTCTTGCATGCTCCTTATTTGGAAGATGTAGTATTGGACAGTGACCCATTCGTTCAGATTATACATCAGGATCAAAACGGTGGGTATTGGGTAGGGACTTCGGGAAAAGGCATCAATTATTTTGATCCTGTCACAGGCATACTAAGTTTTTATCCCTCTGATGCGGTTAATCCAAACATTTTATGGTCATTTTTGGAAGATCGGCAGGGTAATTTATGGCTTGGGAATATGGGTGCTGGTCTATACAGAAAGAATCCCTTTGCTCGTAAATTCACTTTGTCTTCTGAATATAAAAATACACAAACAGCATATGAATCTCCTCTTAATCCTGGAACCATCTGGGTCTGCACTTTAAACGGAGGGCTTTTTAAGATGAATTTAAAGATGAATAAAGTCTCAAGATTCATGCATGAAAAGAACGATAATAAAAGTATAGGCCATAATTGGGTACGTTCAGCTTACCAGGAAAACAGCAGGACACTATGGGTAGGATTAGGAACCGGCGGACATGAGTATGCTGGAGATGGCTACGGAGGATTAGACCGCATGGATATTGAAACGGGTACATTTAGCCATTATAAAATCAATCGAAATGAAAGATCCGATGATTTTAGTGAAACAGTTTTTAGCATTACTGAAGACAGGGAAGGATGTTTATGGTTGAGCACCGGATATGGAGGACTATATCGATCAGATAAAGACAAGAAAGAATTTAAACATATTAATTTTCAGAGTGACGATTCTGTGTCCATCAATGTTGTGATCTTCAGTGCTGAAATGGATTCTGAAGGAACTATTTGGGCAGGTGATCAAGCTAATGACGGCACTTTATATCAATACAATCGACAGAAAGATCAATTCTTCCCCGTTCTAAAGGGATTTAAAGTTATGGAAGTGCTGAAAGATAAGAACGGATGGCTTTGGCTATCTACATGGTCTAAGGGAGTACTACATTATAACCTGGCTGATGGTAGTTATAAACAGTATACCCAAGAAGATGGGCTGCTCAGCAATGAGGCAAACTGTATTATCGAAGGTGAGGATGGATGTTATTGGATCGGTTCCCGCTACGGTCCCTCAAAACTAGAACCAAAAACAGGTAAAATTACTTCAGTAAGCTTACCTGTAGGTGGATATCTCTTTGGGGCATTTAGAAGTGTTGATGGGCGATTGTTTTTCGGATCAAAAAGAGGATTGGTCTCTTTCCATCCGGATGAGATAAACGGCAATCCTTTTCCACCAGATGTAATATTAGAAAGCATACGAGTAACCGGTGAATCCTCCAATCTTCTGAATACTAAATCCAAAAAGATGGAGATCGTATTATCTCATAAACAAAATGATTTGACTTTCGAATATGTAGGGCTTCATTATAGCGATCCGATTAAAAATCAGTATCAGTACATGCTAGAACCTTATGATACCACCTGGATAGATGCCGGTACTCAACGGACAGCCCGATATACAAATCTCGATCCCGGAGAATTTACTTTTCGGGTTAAGGCGTCAAATAGCGATGGAGTTTGGAATGATAAAGGAGCTTCGCTTCAACTTTCCATTCATCCACCCATCTGGGCAACATGGTGGGCTTACCTAATTTATGCAATCACAGGTTTACTCATATTTATTGTATTCCGCCGATATGAACTAAATCGCCTTAGCCTGAAACATGGCATGGAACTAAAGGAATCTGAAGCCAGAAAACTGCAGGAAGTAGATCAGCTGAAATCAAAATTTTTTGCCAATATCACACATGAGTTTCGTACACCGCTTACAGTAATTCTCGGTATGACAAGTTCAATAAGATCAGATGCTCAAAAAGTCAATTTGGAGGAAGCTGAAAAACCCTTGGAAATGATTCAACGCAATGGAGAAAACTTACTCCAATTGGTAAATCAAATGCTCGATCTGGCTAAACTGGAAAGCGGCAACCTGGAGTTACAATTGGAACAGGCAGATGTGATCCCCTTTGTTAAATACCTTGGTGAAAGTTTTCAATCACTGGCAGAACAAAAAGAAATTAATTTGACCGTTTATGCTGAAACAGATCAGTTAGAAATGGATTTTGACGGGGAAAAATTGTCAGTGATTATTTCAAACCTGCTTTCCAATGCAGTGAAATTTACGCCACAGGGAGGGAAAATTGTAGTACACCTGAATACTTCGGCTAATAATGACAGTGAATACTTTCTTGTAAAAATAAAAGACAATGGCGTAGGTATTCCCGAAGAGGAAATAGCTAACATTTTTAATCGGTTTTACCAGGTCGACGGATCTTCAAGCAGACAGGGTGAAGGAACAGGAATCGGACTCAGTCTGTGCAAAGAATTGATTGAGTTAATGAATGGAACGATAAGTGTGAAAAGTTCTCCCGGAAAAGGAAGTGAATTTACAATCGAAATACCGGTTACGAGAACTGCAAGTATAGCAAATGATACTGTTCCTATTCTGAAACCTCCATTAGCTTATCCTGAATCTGGCATCGAATTTAAAGCAAGGCTTAAGGAGGATCGCAACTTGCCTCTTTTGCTACTCATAGAGGATAATATGGACCTTGTCCATTATTTAATAAGCTGTCTTGAGGGGAAGTATCAGATCCTCCATGCTGAGAATGGAATAACAGGTGTTGAAGTTGCCTGTGAAAAAATACCGGATCTAATTATCAGTGATGTGATGATGCCTGGGAAGGATGGTTTTGAGGTTTGCTCAATTCTTAAAACTGATATACGAACGGACCATATACCTATTATTTTACTTACCGCCAAAATAAGCGATGCTGACCGCCTTGCCGGATTATCACATGGTGCAGATGCATATCTGACAAAACCCTTTATTAAGGCCGAATTGCTTACACGCATCGATCACCTACTGCTTTCGCGCAAAAAATTAATCCGCAAACTTGAAAATGATACACTCAGCCATTTTTTAAAAAGAAGGGCTGAGAGTCCGGAAGATAAGTTCCTTCAAAAAGTTTTCAAATCCGTTCAACAGGAGATGAACAGATCTTCTTTTGGTTCAGCAGGTCTTGCACAAACCTTAGAGTTAAGTGAATCGCAATTATACAGAAAATTAAAATCCATTACCGGCAAATCTACTGCTCTTTTCATTCGCTCTGTTCGATTACAAAAGGCAAAAGAACTGATCCAGACTACGGATAAAACGATTTCCGAAATTTCCTATGAACTTGGATTTAACGATCCCGCCTGGTTTAGTCGTGTTTTTAAGGAAGAATTTGGCTTTTCTCCCAGTGACATATCTAAGTGATTGATAACCTGTCTGTTGTGTTACTTTTTCCTTTCTTTTTGCAAGAATACTATCAGCTTTTTTAGCACATTACCAATTACTCCAATCTATTGAAAGATTAGTACAAGTACCTCTCCGGGTGGCACCCTACCTTTAAGATCTAATTACCCGATAATCATATTATTATCAAGTTATATGATGAGGGTACATTGGGTTTCTAAATTATACATGAAAGAAAAATATCACATGATCAACAACTTAAATTAAGAATTATGAAAAAAAGAAACAATTCAGCAATCAGGCAATCACTTATTATTGCCATTTCCGTATTTACCATAAGCTTATCTGCGCAGCAAGATAAAAATGAAGCGTATGAAAAAGCCAAAGAAGAAATTGTGGGCACATACGGTATTTTCCCTCAAATTTATGATGCTGTCCCCGAATATGCTTTAAGCAGTTTGTGGGAATCTTTTAAAACCTTAACCGGGCCAAATTCAGCTCTCGAACCAAAATACAGGGAATTGATCTCATTGTCAGTGGCAGCCCAGATTCCCTGTTCATATTGTGTGTTATTCCATACTGAATCTGCAAAAGCACATGGAGCTACTCAACAGGAAATTGAGGATGCAATAGCCCAGGGTGCATTTACACGTCAAATGAGCGCGATTGGCCAGGGTGCCCAAATTGACCTTGATGAGTTCAAAAAAGAAATGCGTCAGATGATGGACTACATGGCAGAACAGTCAAAAAACAAATAAATACTAGGAGAAACAACATGAAAAAAATTATACTCTATTCAATAGTTTTATTTGCACCATTTATGCTTCTAGCGCAGGGCAATAGAATTAATGTTCCGGATGACTTTGCCACAATACAGGATGCCATAAACAGTTCTGTTGATGGTGATACTATACTTGTAGCGCCAGGTACTTACTTAGAAAACGTAAACTTCAGGGGTAAAAACGTTCTGTTATCAAGCCATTATTTATTTGATGAAGATGGCAGTTTCATAAACACTACGATTATAGATGGCAGTAATCCTCATTCTCCTGACACAGCAAGTGTAGTTACATTTTTGAGTGGCGAGGAAAACACAGCTG
>JAOZLK010000090.1:10393-10725 GCA_029934875.1 Bacteroidales bacterium
TGGGACAGGAACTAAGATATATGATATCGAAGGAGGTTATATTGTTCGTATTGCCGGAGGGATTCTTATTAATAATTCTTCACCAACGATCAGGCACAATATTATTGCATTTAATGAAGCCATCGATCCGGCAGGGGTACGTTTCAGAGGAGGTGGGGGGATGTCTGTCCAACTCTCAAGTTCAATCATTAGTAATAATATTATATATAAAAATAATGCTACTGATGGCGGAGGTGCATTACTGGGTCCAAACCCGGGATCAATATTCAGGAATAATATAATTGCTTATAACAGGACTGTTCCTATCAATTATGGAGGAGGCATTTTTATCG
>JAOZLK010000091.1 GCA_029934875.1 Bacteroidales bacterium
CCAGGGGCATCAGAGAACATTTAGAAAGCAAGGGTGTAAACTGTGTTGCTTTTTCCCGGGATATGGACGTGTCGGTGCCGGTTGTAGTGGGCGAGGGCAAAAAAGGCAATCAGAATTTCCATCATCAGGTGGAGGAAGTGAAGGCATTTGTGGAAGGTGGGGGATATGCCATTTTCTTATCTGTTCAGGGTACAGACCTTACCTGGGGTGCTCCTAATCCGGACACAAAACCTGAAGATGCCGAGGATGACTGGCAGAGAAGGGTAGCAAGGGTACTTCAGGATATGGAGATTGACAAACTGCCTTTTGAGGCAAATATGTACACCACGAGCGGCAATTACATCTCAAGAAATCATATTGTGACAGACCATGCTGTTTTTAAAGGCTTACCTGTGAACACCCTGATGAGCGGTGTCTATGAGAACGTATGTGCCACGGCGTCCATTTGTCGTCCTGCCGAAGGGAATTACCTTGCCGGGGTGATTACCTATGATCAGAATAAAAACATGGATATTATGCAGCGTCACTACAATGGGATTGGCGATGTGCTCTGGGCTGCAGATGTATTAATGATTGAGAGAGGGAAAGGGAAGATGCTATACTCGACACTCAGGATCATGGAGAATTTGACAAAGGACCCGGTGGCCGAAATGTTACTGTACAATATGATCAGACTTAAATAATGAGAGCACTTTTTATACAAATAATTATTTGTGCATTCTTGTTTCCAGGCAGTGTGCTTGCCAAAAATTATTACATCAGCGCAGAGGGTGACGATGCAAATGATGGCAGTATAAATGCACCCTGGAAGAGCCTGGCAAGGGTATCTGCTGCAGGAGAAACGGATGAAAGCGGAGGCAATTTGTGGCCCGGCGACAGTGTGTTGTTCAGGGCCGGAGATAGCTTCGAGGGGAATTTACTCTTTAAACGTTCCGGATCTGCAGGGAATCCCATTGTGATAAGCAGCTATGGTGAAGGGGAGAATGCGGTGATTTCCGGTTCCGGAGATATTCCCGGAGGGGATTATTTTGAAGCGGTCAGGCTGGTAAATGCCAGTCACATCGTCGTATCGGATCTTTCGATTCAAAATGATCGCCAGGATGGCAGCCGGTATACCTGGGGATCAAACAGCAGCTACGGGATCTATGTCTACGCCAATAAATGGGGGGGAGTCTCGGGTAATCTGACCTTTAAGAATCTCAAAATCTCGGATGTGTATAGTGTGGATCAGGATGTTGATTTTAAACAGATGAAGGTGGCAGGAATACGCCTGGCTTCTGACAGCAGTGAAATGGATATTGAGGTTGCAATTAAAGATGTGCTTGTTGAGGATTGCTATTTTACACACACAGGCAAATCAGGGGTATGGACCACGCATCAGAAAGCATCAAAAACCATCGACTCCCTGAACCGGAACATGAACATCGTGATTCGCAACAATACATTTTTTCAAACGGGCGGGTCAGGTGTGATCCTATCATCTGCTTACAATGCTTTAATTGAAAACAATGATTTTGACCATACGGGGTATAGCAATGATACTGAGCCCCGCCTGGCAGGAAGAGGTAGCGGGGCCTGGGTATTTAGCAGTCGCCACGTAATTGCCCGGTACAATCGCTCTTACAGTGTGAGGGGTCCCGGAGATTCTTATGGAATGCACATTGATTTTGGGAACAGGAATGTGCTGTTTCAATACAACTACAGCGAAGATAGTGAAGGGGGCTTTTGTGAGATCCTGGGGGACAATGTGAATTCGACCTACCGTTTTAATGTAAGTGTGAATGATGGATTCAGAGACTTTCATGGCTACTCTGTCTGGGTGTCTGGCTTTGCCGGATCCGGTAAGGACCCTGTTCCGTCCGACAGTAATTTTGTCTATAACAACACCATCTACCTGGATACGCTAAGCTGTAAACCGGACATCTCAATTTTTGCCAAAAACACTTTTATCTATAATAACATTTTTCACGCCACAGGTGGAGCCGAAATTGGTGCAGACGGCGTTGAAATTGATATGGAGGAAGGAAGCCAGTTAGCTATGGCCAATAACCTTTTCTTCGGCGAAATCTCCGACCAGTTCTCCTCACTCGATGGCAGCAGGATCACAGGGCAGGATCCCTTATTTGTAAACCCCGATCCCGCAGAAGGAAAGGATGGTTTTAATATCCAGGCAGGCAGTCCGGTCATTGATGCAGGAAAAGCATTTCCCGAACCCGACTTTCCCATGGCAGGGAAAGGGATTTTTAAGGATATCACTTCATATGCCTCTACGGATGCCTTTGGTCATTTGGTGGATTTAGAAAGTGTGCTGCCGAATATTGGTGCCAGCAATGCGTTTAATTCAAATCAACAGCTCGGCAGGGCATCAAACAGGGTGGAGCAGGATAACTCCATGATCTATCCCAACCCTGTTTCGCACATGTTAAATCTCACCCTTGAGCATCCCGATTTGCCTTCTGCTGTCAGCATCTATGATGTCACAGGAAAGCTCATTCATACAACTTTTGAGCTTTCGGGAGAGCGGAATAGGCAAATTCAGATGCCCTCCGGGACCCGGAATGGAATTTACTTTTTAAAAATAGCGCAGGGAGATTATTCACGGACATCACCTTTTGTTCTGCATAGAGATCCCGGACCTTCAAATTGAGGAAATAGAAATGGCATTGAAAAAAACCCTTATTGCGGCGCATCTGATTCTTTTGTCCCTCCTTGCCCTTTCCTGCAGGAGGGAAGCAGGGTCAAGCAGTCCTAACCTGATCGTCATCATGTGCGACGACCTGGGTTATGCAGATGTGGGTTTTAACGGATGTACCGATATTCCAACTCCCAATATTGATCGCATTGCAAACGAAGGGCTCAGGTTTTCCAATGGCTATGTCACCTATTCTGTATGCAGTCCCAGCCGGGCAGGATTTATCACCGGGCGTTACGGTCAGCGATTTGGATACGAACGGAATGCGCAGTATCAACCGGGTGACTCCCTGATGGGATTGCCCCAGGACGAAAAAACCCTGGCCGAGGTCCTGTCGACCAGTGCTTATACCTCCGGAATTATTGGCAAATGGCACCTTGGTGCGCATATTTCCAATCATCCCCTGAACCGGGGCTTTGATGAGTTTTACGGTCACCTGGGTGGAGGGCATACTTATTTTCCTGAAAACCTGACCATCGAGGATAGCTATTCCATCAATACGGAAAGGGAGAGTTACAGGACCTACATTATGCATAATCATGAAGCAGTAAAAACCACCGGGTATCTGACCGATGAGTTTTCTCGTCAGGCCCTTCGTTTCGTGGAAAAACACAGGGAGGAAGCATTTTTCCTTTATCTGTCCTACAATGCACCCCATGGCCCCCTGGAGGCAACGGAAAAATACCTTTCCCGTTTTACAAATATTGAAGACGAGAAGAGAAGATGCTATGCTGCCATGGTAAGTGCAGTGGATGACGGGGTTGGTGCCTTGCTGAACAGCCTGGAAGCATTCGGTCTTGAGGAAAACACCATCGTGGTTTTTCTGTCTGACAATGGAGGGCCGGAGACAAAGAATGCGTCCAACACTGGTGTCCTCAGGGAAGGTAAGGGATCTGTGTATGAAGGCGGATTTCATGTGCCATTTGCCATGAAATGGGAGGGTGTGCTGTCGCCCGGGGTATATGAGCATCCTGTTTCTTCCCTGGATATATTCGCGACCATCACTTCCCTGAACCAAACGCCTTTAAATCCTGAGAAGCCCCTTGACGGTGTCAACCTCATTCCCTTCCTGACCGGGGAGGATCATTCGCTACCACATGAGGCGATCTATTTAAGAAAATATGATGATAAAAAATTCGCCGTTCGGGCGGGGGATTACAAGATTGTCACCCATGATAACTCAGACATAAAGGAGCTTTATAATCTGGAAGATGATATTGGTGAGACGCTTGATCTTGCTGAAGGTTACCCCCGGAAACTTGAACAGCTGGATTCCATCAGGAAGGCCTGGAATGAAGAGCTGATTCCCCCGGCATTTTTAGGCCTCATCCACAGAGATACCTGGGGATGGAAGAAAAGAACGAATGAAATATATAAAGTGAAATAAATCAGTTATGAAGAACATTCTTATATCAGGCATTTTCCTGCTAAGCAGCAGCCTGTTTGCACAGACAGCCCTATTGAGTGAAAAGATCACGGCGCTCAGAAAATACGATAGCGAACATTTGTTGCGCATCGCCCTTCCCTTGGGAGGGATCGGAACGGGGACGGTATCCCTGGGGGGATCCGGCGAATTAAGGGATTGGGAAGTAATGAATGTGCCCGCAAAAGGATACAGTACAGTCACCACCGGCAATGATGCCCCATTTTTTGCCATTTATACCAGGAAGAAAGATGAAAACCCAATTACGAAAGCACTAATGGGGCCCATTCATTTTTCCGATTACCAGCATTACGAAGGCAGGTCAGTTGATCATCATGGCCTGCCCCGCTTCCGAGATGCTTCATTTGAAACCACCTACCCTTTTGGTATTGTAAACCTGTCCGACAAGACCATGCCGGTAAAGGTTAAAGTTGTAGGATACAACCCCTTGATTCCGGGTGACGCCGATGCCTCGGGGATTCCTGTGGCCATCTTAAAATACGAGGTCGAAAATACGACCAGTGACGAAATCGAGGTCTCAATTTCGGGTAATATCAGGAACTTTATCGGGAAAGACGGTAGGAAACACAGATCTGATTGGAAGGGAGATTATATCCCCCTTGGAGCAGAAGAGAACAAAAATGAATACAGATCCTCCGGAAATATACAGGGGATTTACATGTACTCCGAAAAGGTGGACAAAGACGATGCTGCCTGGGGTACTTTTGCCCTGTCAACCCCGGCTGAAAATGATGGAAACATAAGCTACCGGACCAGCACCGCTCAGAACTCCTGGAGCAATGGAATTCTTGATTTCTGGGACGATTTCAGTGCAGATGGGATGTTGACTGAAAAAGAGAAACAGGTTGATGACGATCCCATGGCTTCTCTGGCTGTGCATAAAACATTAAAAGCCGGAGAGACCACAACCTTTACATTTTACCTGACCTGGCATTTCCCGAATCGATATTCCTGGTCAAAGGAGAAGCTCCGCAACTACTACACCACGCAATATACCAATGCCTGGGATGTAATTGAGAAGGAGGCAGATCGCCTGCCCGAATTAACAGAGAAGACGCTGACTTTTGTCAACGCATTGCTTTCCAGCAGCTATCCTGATGTGATCAAAGAGGCAGCGCTGTTTAACCTCAGCACCCTGCGCTCGCAAACTGTTTTTCGTATCGATGACGGAAAGATGTTCGGTTGGGAGGGCGTGATGGATCGTTTTGGTTCTTGCTTTGGCTCATGTACCCATGTATGGAACTATGAGCAGGCAACCGCCTTCCTCTTTAATGATCTGGCGAAGACCATGCGTGAAGTGGAATTTGGATACGCCTTGAATGAATACGGACACATGGGTTTCAGAACCAATCTGCCCCTGAAAGAATCATCATCGGGTATCGCTGTTGCTGCTGCCGACGGGCAAATGGGAACCATTATGAAATTTTACCGGGACTGGCAGTTATCCGGCGATGATGAATTTCTGGAACAATACTGGTCAAAAGTGAAAGCTGCTCTGGCTTTTGCCTGGATAGAAAATGGTTGGGATGGGGATGTGGATGGCGTGATGGAAGGTGTGCAGCACAACACCATGGATGTGGAATATTTTGGTCCCAATCCGCAAATGCAAATATGGTACCTGGGAGCCTTGAGGGCTGCTGAAGAAATGGCCATCTATATGAAGGATAAATCCTTTGCCAAGAAGTGTAATAAATTGTATAAGCGTGGCTCCGAGTGGACAGATGCAAATCTCTTTAACGGGGAATACTATTTCCATAAGATTCAAACACCTGAAAGCAAAGAAGAGATTGCGAAGGGACTGATGGCCGGAATGGGAACTAAAAATATAAAAAATCCTGATTTTCAACTGGCAACAGGCTGCCTGGTCGATCAGCTGGTGGGACAATATATGGCCCATGTTATTGGCCTGGGTTACCTCCTGAAAGAGGAGCACGTTAAAACCGCCCTGGAGAGTATTCAGAAGTACAACAAAAGGGAGAGCATGTTCGAGCATTTTAACAATATGCGCTCCTATGCCATGGGCGACGAAAAGGCCCTGCTTATGGCCAGCTGGCCCCATGGAGGACGACCTAAAATCCCCTTTCCCTACTGGTCCGAGGTAATGACCGGCTTTGAATATACCGCAGCCATTGGTATGTTGTACGAAGGCATGGAGCAGGAAGGCCTGGAAAACATAAAAAACATCAGGGATCGCTATGATGGTCAAAAGAGAAATCCCTTTGATGAAGCTGAGTGTGGCCATCATTATGCCCGGGCCATGGCATCCTGGGCCGGAATCCTGGCAGAAAGCGGATTCCTCTATTCAGGGGTGAGCAAATCTGTGAAATTTACGGATAAGCCCGGGGAGTATTTCTGGTCAAACGGAAATGCATGGGGGATTTGTTCTGTTGCTAAAGCTGGAAATAATTACAAGGTAAATCTTAAGGTGCTCCATGGTAAGGTGGTTTTGGACTCCTTCCAACTGGGATCGAATAAACCCCTGACATTTAAAAACACCAGGACGATCCATGAGGGTGAAAACCTGGAGATTGATTATGAACTGTAAGGATCTGATAAATATGTATAAAATCCAATTCAGAGTATTAGTATTAGCAATTGTAAGCTTTGTTTTTTTAGCCTCCTGCACAAAGAAAATTGAAGCTGAAAAACCAAATATCATCTATATCATGCTTGATGAGGTGGGATATTATGAACCCTCATATATGGGTAACACGAAATTGCAAACTCCCAATATTGACAAAATGGCTCATGAAGGAATGGTGTTTACCAATGCCTATTCAGGGGCCGCTGTTTGTGGACCTACACGCGTTAGCCTGATGACAGGAAAGCACCTGGGACATACCAGTATGAGAGAAAATTCAGGAGGAGAACCTATAAGAGCTGATGAAAAAACAGTTGCTTCTCTTTTACAGGAGGCCGGATATATAAATGGCGGATTTGGCAAATGGGGCTGTGGCAACCGTGGTACATCCGGCGTGCCTGAAGAACATGGCTTTGATATATTTTTTGGCTATTACGATCAGGTACACGCACACTCATTTTATCCGGAATATCTTATAAAAAACAGTCAGGAGGTCCCTCTTAAAGGAAATACAGGAGACTATTACCAGGGAGAAACGCATGCCCAGGATGTGATATTTAATGAAGCTGTAAAGTTTATCAAAGCAAATGCCGATAAGCCATTCTTCTGTTACCTGCCCTGGACACCTCCACACGGACTCTGGGGTATTTCAGAAGAACATCCTTCCTATCAACTTTTTTCTGAAAATGATTGGCCATCTCCAAATTCCTGGAAAACAGATGATGCTATTCGTTTCGCCGCCCTGCTTCATAAAACGGACGGGCAGATCGGGGAGATACTTGATTTATTGAAAAGCCTGGAAATTGATGATCGTACTTTGATCTTCTTTTCAGGTGATAATGGCGGACAGGATTATTTTAATTCAGATAAAAATCCGAGGGGAATATTTGGTCCAAATGTGAATCCTGACAATCAAAAAGAGTTCCGGGGACAAAAAGGAACGGTTTATGAAGGTGGCTTGAAGATTCCCATGCTTGTAAGATGGCCGAATGTAATCTTACCAGGCTCGAGAAGTGATTTGCTATGGTATTTTCCGGATTTTTTGGCAACTGTTGCGGATATTATCAAGGTACGTCCTCCTGAGGATTGTGATGGGATGTCCATTTTGCCAGAGCTAAGCGGCTCAGGGAAGCAGGTACAGCACGACTACCTGGTCTGGGGACAAAAGAATAAATATGCAGTAAGGCAGGGGGACTGGAAACTACACGCTACGCTGAAAGATGATTTCTGGTCGGAATTCGAATTGTATGACCTGAAAGCTGATCCGGGTGAAAGCTCAAACCTGGTACAGGAGCAAGCAATGGTTGCGGATCAATTGAAAGTCATATTAAAAGATGCATATACCCCTCCCATAAAGGGAGAGATATATGACCATAAACTGTATCTGAAGGATCACCAGGTGAATCCTCCAAAGCCAAAAAAACAATTATGAAAATATCCAGTCTTACCATTACACTCTTTGTGTCTTTTTTATGCTCTGTCACAGCGCTGTCACAGATCAATATTGGGGTTTATACAGTCAGTACTATTGCTCGTGGAGTAAATTCCAAATATGGCATAAATGTAAATGCAGGTGTTGACCATGATGTCAATAGAGCCGAAGGTGCGCAATCACTTGCTGTGGCCATTGGTGAGACAGGTTCAAAGTATCTCCGCTACCCTGGTGGCGAAAAATCAAACTATTTTGTCTGGACTGAAGATCCTATGAATCCCGATCCTACCACGAATTACTGGGGAGCGGTTTACGCAGATATAGCCCTTACAACACTTAATTTCGATGAATTTATGGCCCTGTGTGAGCAAACGGGTGCAGAGGCACATGTGAATGTGGCCGTAAATATATGGGATACGGTAACATTCACTAAAACCCTGGCTGCCGAATGGGTTAGATATGCCAACCTTACCAAAAGCTACGGAGTAAAATACTGGGAAATTGGAAACGAACTGTGGCATCCTGACAAGGATAATGAATGGGCCCAGCTTTCGTTTGATCTTAATTCTATGGCAGAGCTGGTAATTGAATATTCCAATGCCATGAAAGCTATTGACCCTACTATAAAAATTGGTGTAAGCTGGAAAGCTCATGAAATGCAAGAGCTTATTAATCTATGTGGTTCAGCTCTTGACTTTGTCACCATAAGTAATTATACAGATGGTGGAGGTACTTCTTATTCGGATTATAAAGGAACCAGGAATGTGGATTTATTGAAAGTAAACGAGAATCTTTCTTTGAATACAGTCATATCTGAATGCAATCATGCAGACTGGTCAGGCAGTACTTGGGATCTTTCGAATAATACAGGGAAAGGACTTATAATTTTCGACCTTGTCGGGCAGATTTTAAAAAGCTCTAAAACAGAATACGGATTGCTCTGGAACACCAGGTGGTACCCTGTTGAGGGTATTTATTCTGAAAACAACGGGGATGCTTTTGATAACCAGAACAGCCCATTGCCGGTGGTTCAACCATTTGCTTTGTGGCATCAATTTCTTAAAGATGATTTGGTCCAAACATCTAATGGAGATCGTGCTATAGTTTCGTATGCTGCTTATGATGATGATACAGGTGAATTGAACGTATTTGTAATTAATAAAGAAACATCAGCAAAAAATGTGAATGTTTCAATTTCTTCTAAAAACACCTATGGCTCTGCTGAAGTATGGCAATATAAAGGAGCTGATGAATGGGATGAGAATCCGACCCTGGGACAGGTGGGCAGTGCCAATGTTTCCTCTAACCTTATAGAGTACACCCTTCCCTCAACCTCCATTACCGTATTTAAACTTGCGCTCTCAACCTCAGCTAATGCAAGTACTACAGAGGATATTAGCATTTACCCAAATCCGCTTACAGGAAATTACATGCATATCAAATTGAATTCTTCTAAGAGGGTATCCAGGCTTGAAATATATGATGTGGCGGGTCGAAAGACCTTTGCAAAAAATGAAATCAATCAAACTGAAGTCAGTGTGGATGTATCAAATTTTCAGGAAGGCACTTATGTGCTTCGTATTTTTCATAATGAGGGGATAGTAAATACTAAAATTATGGTATTGTAATGGTTTTATTCATTAAGCAGACATCTACTATGAAGCTATATTTGAGTACATTTTTAATTGCGTTGCTGTTAATATCAAATTCAGCCACAGCACAGGTAAATATTAGTATTGATGCCACGCAAAAGAGTCACACCATAAGCCCCATGATCCAGGGACACGGACTTTCATATTCAATGGAAACCGATTCCATTTATACTACCGGAGTTATGGCTCAGCTCTTTCAGGATGTGGGTGCAGGTTTTCTGCGTTGGCCAGGAGGTACAACCACTACAATGTATCACTGGAATGATCTGTCGGCCGGCTGGACCGACAACTGGAATCCTGAATATCCCGAAGCCTGGGATCCAGAACCCTGGCAATATATGGATTTAGACGAATACATGACACTGAGCAATGCTGCTGGCACAGCATCCATGTTGGGAATTAACATGAGTTCGGGCATGGAGTGGCATAGAGAAGCCGATGGTTTAAACGAAGCTGTTGCGCTGATAAAGTATTGTCAATCAAAGAATTTTGATGCTAAGTATTTCTATTTAGATAACGAGCCCTACCACGACGGAAACGGTTATAACAAAGACCTTGCTGGCGATGGTGGAGAATGGACGCCAACAATTTATGCCCAGAAATTCAACCTTTACGCCGATTCAATAAGAAAATATGTGCCTGACGCAGTACTTTTTGCAAATTGGAAGGAACACCTGAGAGACAATACATCTGCTTATAAAACAATACTTCGTATAGCCGGTGATCACATTGACTATATGGATGTGCACTGGTATTGGAAATGGGGAGCTGCAAGCTGGGATGCATGGATCGCAAAAACGCCAATGGAAAATGAAACCGAATGGTACGATGGGGGCACTTATGTTGAAGAAACAGCGTTTTTCAACAATTTAGCGGTTTCAGCAGGACAGTCTCATATTAG
>JAOZLK010000092.1 GCA_029934875.1 Bacteroidales bacterium
TTCCAGATCGTCATTCCAGTAGATACTCTGCTCTTCAAGAATGGACGAAAGCAACTCGTTTGGAAAAAAAATATTCGTATAAATCTGAGTGATCAGTTTCTTGTCATTGGCATAGCTGCATTCTTCATTTTGCATATAGGCAGCATATTCTTCACATTCTATCACCTTCAAATAAATATCCTTAATCAACTCAGGATAAAAGCTCCAATTGAGCTTATACTGGTCCACATACCTCAGCAGAGAGTCATTGTTTCTAATCTGATCAACCAGACGGTTATCCAGGAAACGAGTATTGGGATTGATGTCCTCACTGGTGGGAATCCGCTTATTGCGCGCAATCTCAATCCTGGATTCAGCATAAAGGCTCACATCAATAATCAGCAAAAGCAGATAATGGTATAATTCAAAGGTCTTGTCAATATTAATATGCAGCTCCTTTTCGGACCGGCCCATCTCTTCCCTGCCTGCTTTATAGTATGCATAAAGAGTTTGCAGCGCTTTAATTCTTAATAATCTCCTGCTAATCATTTGTTAAAGAACTTGTCACTTTCATAATTAAACCCTGCAAATTTACATTAAATTTTCATCTATAAAACATCTGTTCCCCAGCAAGTTTAAGGAAAGATGAAAATGCGATATAATTTGAATATGTTTAAAATATTTTACATTTTTGGAAAAGATCATCAAATCCCTAACTAAACCAGATGAAATGATGGATGAAGGAAATGTTAAATCGGAGGAGCTTGTGGATGAATCACCGAGACGGGAAGAGATCCATTCCAAAGCCGTCAGGGCTGGGAAACGGACCTACTTTTTCGATGTAAAGGCAACACGGCGGAATGACTACTATCTGACCATTACAGAGAGTAAGAAACGATTTAACCGAGATGGGAAATTCTTCTATGAGAAGCACAAACTCTTCCTCTATAAAGAGGATTTTGACAAGTTTGCTGACAACCTGAATGAGATCATAGCCTACATCAGGGAGGCAAACCCCCAGCCCATTGAAATTGACGATTCAATGGATTCCAGGCCCAGTTTCAAAGAAACAGAAGCTGTTAAGCCGGAACCTGAAAAGGATTTCACCAGCGTGGAGTTTGAAGACCTGGGTAAAGAAAATACCTAGTCTGTCCTTTTTTTGTTTTCAAGGAAATCCTTAATCTCCTTAAAGGTGAGTGTTTTTACATTGGTGACAATGAAGTCGGCATCGAGAAAATTACCGTATTTATTGCATTCACTTATGGCTTCCTGAATAACTTCTGTGAGAGAGAGATGCATGGGAATAAGCAAGAGAATTGTTGATATGTGTTCCGAAAAACGTATTTCTTCAAGCTCGGCTCCAGCCTTTTTCAGAATAAAATCAAACTCATTTTTAATCACCTTTTTTTGAGTCTTATCCATATCCAGCCTGGATCTCGACAGGAGGGCCACAAAATACCTCAGCTTCTCGTCCCTTCCACCAAGCCCCGTTGAGATGAAAACCTGGCTCTCGTCCAGGAAACGACTCTCCAGCAACATTCTGCTTTCATTTAATGCAAGCAGGGCCCAATCATGCAAAGCTTCCTCGCCGGTATCCAGGTAGGCTTCAATATAGCGATACGACTCCACCTTCTCGATGGATGCAAGCCGGGCAAGAATCTCCATCTTCACCTGGGAAGAATATCCGGGCTCATACAGGTATTTTGCGTGTTCCAGGGCCCATTCATCCTCCCTTTCTTCTCTTATCTTCATAGAACACTCATAATAATTCACCTGCAGATCCATATCGATCTGTTCCTCAAGAACTTTCAGCTTGCCCTGAGCTCCACCAAGAATTTCCTGGATCTTTTCATACAGGTTTTCATGTTCTTCCATCACTACGGCTTATCTATTAAATGTACTATTTTTATTAATTTGTGTCAAATTCATTCTTTGGAAAGAGTCGATAACATATATGGGAAGGTTGATCGTGCCGCAGCCGGATACAGTATCTCCCTGGAGAATGTTCTGCAGACGGGATTCAACCATTTCAGGAAGATCCCCGGCGCTTATATGATTTACTCGCTTGTCTTTTTGCTGGCTCTTTCGAACCCCGGAACCGGGCTTATCCTTGGAGGGCCTTTACTGATTGGATTTTTCCTGGCCGCACAGCATCTTCAATCAGGCAGTGAGGCCGGAATGGAAGTATTCTTCAATAGCTTCCGGAAATTCGTCCCGCTTCTGATCCTGAACCTGCTGATGACCCTGGTAATTACGCTTGGCTTCCTGCTTTTGGTCATCCCGGGCATCTATTTCGCAATATCCTACCTTTTTGCCCCCCTGTTTGTCTGGTTCTATGATGTTTCCCCTGTGGAGGCTATCACCCTGAGTCGCAAAATGGTATCTGGAAATTTTGTCCAGATTCTCTGGATCTGGCTCCTCCTTCTGGCTTTGAATTTCCTGGGTGTTCTTGCCCTGGGGGTGGGACTTCTTATTACCATTCCAATTTCGGCCTTTGTAATTTACGCTATATTTGACGACATAATAGGTATACACTGATAAAATGGATCTCACCTTTGCAATAATTGGATCGCTTCTGGTACTGATCGGATTCTTCGGAAGCATTCTTCCCATTATCCCGGGACCTCCCATCAGCTGGGCGGGACTGCTTATGCTTAAGTGGACCGACTACATCAATGACAATCTTCCGGGATACCAGAATGTGCTGTGGATATTACTCTTCTTCGTAATTCTGGTAACCATTCTCGATTACCTTGTTCCCATTATGGGAACAAAGAAATACGGTGGATCCAAAAGAGGTGTCTGGGGTGCTACTCTGGGTGTTGTTGTGGGATTATTCTTCGGCCCGCTTGGAATAATCCTAGGCCCCTTCCTCGGAGCCTACCTGGGAGAAATCTCCACTGGCAAAAAAGATCATGATGCCTTAAGAGCTGCCTGGGGATCATTTATGGGCTTCCTTCTGGGCGTAGGCTTAAAACTCATGACCTGCGGCGCAATCCTTTTCTTCTTTATCAGGTTTTTGTTTTTTTAGTGAAAAACTAAAAAAATAAAAAGGTAATTAGTTATTCGTAATTGGTTATTTGGGCTAACTAATAACCAATAACCACTATCCATTAACCAATAACCACTATCCACTAACTAATAACCACTATCCACTAACTAATAACCACTATCCACTAACCAATAACCACTAACTTCCTAAAGTTGCAACCATTACTGCCTTGATGGTATGAAGACGATTCTCTGCTTCGTCGAAAACAATGGAGTGCTCCGATTCAAACACATCTTCAGTAACCTCCAGTCCGTCGAGTCCGAATTTCTGATAAATATCCTCCCCAACCTTTGTCTCCCTGTTATGGAAAGCAGGCAGGCAATGAAGAAATTTTACATCTGGGTTTCCGCTCAGCTTAAGAACCTTCCGGTTTACCTGGTAGGGTTGCAGGAGTTTAATTCTTTCATCCCAGACCTCCTGGGCCTCACCCATTGAAACCCATACATCGGTATAAAGGAAATCAACTCCCTGAACAGCTTCAGCCACATCTTCGGTAAGGGTAATCTTTGCCCCGGTTTCAGCTGCAATATCACGGCACTTCTTCACCAGGGCCGCATCGGGCTGAACCGATAAAGGAGCTGCAGCCCGGAAGTCCATCCCCATCTTCGCCGCACCCACCATCAAAGAATTCCCCATATTGTTACGGGCATCGCCGAGATAACAGAATTTCATTTGCTTCAGTGCTTTATCCGAATGTTCCATCATGGTCATGAAATCGGCCAGGATCTGGGTGGGATGATACTCTGTTGTAAGACCATTCCACACAGGTACTCCTGCGTATTCGGCTAACTCTTCCACAATTGCCTGCCCAAAGCCCCTGTATTCAATTCCATCATACATACGGCCCAGCACCCTTGCAGTATCCTTCATGGACTCCTTATGTCCTATCTGTGATCCGGAAGGCCCCAGGTAGCTCACACCGGCCCCCTGATCCATTGCCGCCACTTCAAAGGCACAGCGTGTCCTGGTGGATGTCTTTTCAAAAATCAGGGCTACATTTTTGCCCCTCAGATTCTGTTGTTCGGTACCGGTATATTTTGCTTTCTTAAGGCTTATACTCAAATCAAGCAGGAAGTTGATCTCTTCAGGAGTAAAATCCAATAAGGTCAGGAAATTACGGTTTCTCAGATTAAATGCCATTTGTATAAAGTTGTTTCTTTTAGCCTGACAAAGTTAGTAGATTAACTTATTTTTCGTATTCCATGGTGATTTTTGTTCCATAGCTTCGATCTTCAAGTTTAAAGGCCTCAGTAATCACGCTTTTCTCTCCTCCCTGTTCAATGAACTCTAAACAGGCCTTTATCTTTGGGGCCATATTGCCTTCCCCAAACATACCCTGTTCAAGGTAGGACATGGTATCTGCATAATTAAGAAACTCCTTTATCTCCTGGTCCGGCTTGTTGTAATTTATATAAACAAAGGGAACATCGGTCAGAATGTAGAATTCGTCCGCACCGATTCGGCCTCCAAGAAGCGCCGAGGCCAGATCCTTATCAATTACTGATTCCGAGGGCCTGATCCGCCCCTCCTTATCGCGGTAAACGGGTATTCCACCACCACCGGAAGCGATCACAATGGAACCCTGTCGGGCCAGGGACTCCACGACTTCTTCATTGATTATTTCTAAGGGATAAGGTGAGGGCACCACCCTGCGGTAAGCTCCATCACTCTTTGGCGACTCCTTGAATATCCAGCCTTTCTCAGCGCTAATACGATCTGCTTCTTCCTTATCATAGCTTTTCCCAACCCTTTTGGAGGGCGACTCCATAGCGGGGTCATTCTCACCAACAAGAACCATAGTTACCAGGGTAATTATATTTTTTTCGATTCCGTGCTTAAGCAGCACATTACGGAGCATTCTTTCAATCATGTACCCAATTCCGCCCTGGGAATCTGCCACACAAACATCAAGAGGCATTTGCGGAATATTATATACACTTTCCCCTGCATCATTGCGCATAAGGATATTCCCCACCTGGGGACCGTTGCCATGAGTGATTACCAGGTTGTATCCCTCCTTCAGAAGGAATACGAGGTTTTCAAGGGTATCCGTGGTATTTTGCTCCTGTTCATCGATGGTCCCTTGCTGATTATCTCTCAAAAGGGCATTTCCACCAAGAGCAACGACAGCCAGTTTCTTCATTTCTACCTATTTAGTGTATTATATTGGTCTAATGGCACTTACAAGAACAACAAGACATCCTTAACATTGAGATACAAATCTAAAAATTTACAAGATTGATTTTTAAGCAGAAGCAGGCTTTTAAACATGAATGAGTGTGTTATATAATAGGTTTGAATAGGGATTTTGTATATTCGTCACGAAATTTATTGATTCGATATAATCGTGTTCCCGAGATACCTTCTACTATACCTTTTCTTAGTGACCTTAATGGTACCAGCTTGCAAGCCTGATACCAGGTCCCTGAAAAATACCGAGGCCTACTATCTTCAGTATGAAATTTCTTACCTGGAAGATATGGCCGGGGATGTTCCAACAAAGATTCTTCCCCGAAAAATGGATGCCTTTTATTCCAGGCATTATGTCTATACCCGCATTGATGGTTTTTTCAACCAGTTCACCCTGGTACAAATTGCCGACCTGAAACGCAAGCAGGTCATTACCCTTCTTGATTTTTTCGGGACCCATGTGAGCTATACGGGAAAGCCAGGAGAGCTGCCTGCAGGCATAAAAGAACCTGAAGGATTGAAAATAGACTTTACAAAGGATACGGCTACCATAGGGGGCTTTCTTTCTGAGAAGATTAAGGTGGAAACTGTAGATGAAAAGTTTGATATCTATTGCACTCCCGAGATCAGGGTGCGCCATTCCAATATCAGCACTCCCTTCCAGACTGTGAACCACCCCCTCACTGCCTTCCGGATTCAGCTTAGCCACTTAAAAATGGACCTTGTCTGCAAAAATTCTGAAATCAAATCCATTGATTCAGAAATGTTTAAGATTCCGGAAGAATACAAAGCGGTAAACAGGGCAGCCATGGAAGAAATTATTAACAACCTGTTTACAAAAGATTAGCCATTGATCTTCCGTTATGTATACATTCGTTAGTTAGTATCTTTAGATAATGGCCAAAAAAAAGAAGAAGAAAAAAGATAGCGGATTTATCAGCTTCCTCAGTTCAGTAGTTTCCTTTTTCCGCGATGAGCGCTTCAGGTATGCAATGGGAATTGTATTTCTCCTTGTCGCCCTGTTCATGCTCATCTCCTTAATATCTTACCTTTTCCACTGGAAGACCGACCAGGATTTTGAGTGGTCCCGGGTTCTTTCGGAAGCTGAAATCCAGGTTGAAAACCAGGGAGGAAAAATGGGCGCCTGGCTCTCTAATCTATTCATTAACAAATGGTTTGGCCTGGCCAGCTTTCTATCCCCGGCCATTCTGACCTTCCTTGCTATGGCCCTCTACAGGATAAAGATTATTTCTACCTGGAAGGCCATAAGAAACTGTCTGATCCTGATAATCCTGCTCTCGGTAAGCCTTGGAGTTTTATTCGGAGACGGAAATGGTATACTGGGAAGTGGCCCGGGAGGAGCACATGGATTTTTCATCAGCAGGTGGCTTCTTTCCAGTATTGGTTATGCCGGAACCATTTTCCTCCTTCTCATCTTCTATTTCGCACTGCTCCTTTTCACAACCGGTTTCCTTGGATGGGCAAAAAATAAAAGTATTAGCCTTCCCTTTGAGCGTAAGGAATATGCAGATCAGGAGGAAGCGCCCGCTTTCAGTGAGGAAGAAGAACCTGAAGTGGAGAATTTCCAGGAAGAAGAGCCTTTTGAGGTAAGCAGCCGGAAGGAAGAGCTGGTGGATGAAATTGCGGACAGCCCGGCTGCAGAGGAGGCGGATAAGAATGATGTGGAAATGATGGTGGAAGATGTTTCCGGAATCAATCCAGATGAGATCAATCCAGGTGAAGGAGCTCTTGGAGAATACGATCCTACCCTGGATCTGGCCAAGTTCCGCTTCCCACCACTAGGTCTCCTGCTGGATTATGACCAGGAAGAATCCACGGTCAGCAATGAAGAACTGATTTCCAATAAGAACCGCATTGTTGAAACCCTGGGGAACTATAATATCAAGATTGATAAGATCAAAGCAACCATTGGACCAACGGTTACCCTTTATGAAATCGTTCCGGCACCGGGTATCAGAATTTCAAAGATCAAGAACCTGGAGGATGATATTGCATTGAGCCTGTCAGCCCTGGGTATAAGGATAATTGCCCCTATACCAGGGAAAGGCACCATTGGGATTGAGGTTCCCAACCAGAATCCCCGGATGGTATCTATGAAATCAATCCTGGCATCCAAGAAATTTCAGGAAACTGAGATGGACCTTGCCATTGCCTTAGGAAAAACCATCTCCAATGAAACCTTTGTCTTTGACCTGGCTAAAATGCCCCACCTGCTGGTTGCCGGGGCTACCGGACAGGGTAAATCGGTTGGACTGAATGCAATAATTGCATCCCTGCTCTACAAGAAACATCCGGCCCAGCTTAAGTTTGTCATGGTGGACCCCAAGAAGGTAGAACTTTCGCTGTACAGCAAGATTGAGAGACACTACCTGGCCAAACTTCCAGAGTCCGAGGAAGCTATCATTACTGATACTCAACTGGTTATTCATACCCTGAACAGCCTCTGCGGAGAGATGGATGAACGCTACAACCTGCTTAAGAACGCCCAGACCCGGAACATTAAAGAATACAACAATAAATTCATCAACAGGAAGCTGAATCCCGACAAAGGACACCGTTACCTGCCCTTTATCGTGGTGATTATTGATGAGTTTGCCGACCTGATTATGACTGCAGGGCGTGAGGTAGAAACACCCATATCCAGGCTGGCCCAGCTGGCGCGTGCCATTGGGATCCACCTGGTCATTGCAACCCAGCGACCTACCACAAACATTATAACAGGCGTTATAAAGGCCAATTTCCCTGCCAGGATCGCCTTCCGTGTTACCTCGGGGATCGATTCCAGGACCATCCTTGATGGGCCCGGAGCCGACCAGCTGATCGGGAGGGGTGACATGCTTTTCCTGAGCGGAAATGAACCAATAAGACTTCAATGTGCCTTCATAGACGGTCCGGAAATAGAGTCGGTCACTGACTTTATTGGCGAACAACGTGGCTATCCCAGTGCTCTGCTCCTGACTCCTGTTGAAGATGAGAGCAGTGGTGGCCCCGAAGTTGACCTGGACAAACGGGATGAAAAGTTTGAAGATGCTGCCAGGCTGGTGATTCAGCACCAACAGGGCTCAACTTCCCTCATCCAAAGAAAGCTCTCCCTGGGCTACAACCGGGCCGGCCGGATTGTGGACCAGCTGGAAGCTGCCGGCATCCTTGGCCCCTTCGAGGGAAGTAAGGCAAGACAGGTACTGGTCCAGGATGAATTTAGTTTGGAACAGATTTTGAAAGGATTATCCTGAACAGCTTAAATCAATGCACATGTATCAAATGGGGAAATTAGTGATGGTGATCGCAGGGTTCTGTATTCTGGAGACAGTTTATGCACAGGATGAAAGGGTTCACCCCTATATGCAGGCGGTCTCAGAACAATTCAAAATGGAAGAGGGATATGAAATCCAGATGGATTACATCCGGGAAGATATCATGCAGGAGAGCACGAGCGAGGGAGATGGTACAATCTGGATGAAGGGGCTTATGTACAAAATGATCGTGGATGAGTATATCGTCTATTTTGACGGTGTAAAGCTCTACTCCCAGAATACCGGTACAGAGGAGGTCTATGTGAGCACACCCGATCCCGAGGATCCAGGATACCTACAATCTGTTCCCATCAGGGCCATCAAAGCTTATCAACAGGATTTCAAGTACCAGTTTATGGGAGAGAGCAACTTCATGGGTAAGCAAAGAGTTGAGATTCAGCTTTACCCCCTTGATCTCACTGGTCCTTACTCCATGCTTAAGCTATACATCCATCCTTCGACCATGAAACTGGAGGCCTTTGTTCTGAAACACAAGGAGGGAATTAACTATACTATGATTCTCACATCGGTTGAAGACAAACAAAAGCTGGAGGACAGCTCCTTCACTTTTGATCAACAAGCCTACCCGGATACAGAAATAATTGAGCTCCTGGATTAAATCGCTTTACTTGGGATACTCTATCCTGGCGTGATAAATATTTAAAAGTCGCTTTTTGAATATTTTCTTCACTGCAGTTATATCACCATAGGTAATGTTGGTATCAGAGAACTGCTCCTCGTTGATCTGGTGCGCAACAATCCCTTCCACCAGCTCAGAAATTGACTCAGGGCTATAGGTCTTCAGGGATCGCGAAGCTGCCTCCACCGAATCAGCCATCATCAGGATGGAGGTCTCCTTTGAAGTCGGTTTCGGACCGGGATAGGTGAATTCTGCAACATCAACTTCTTCTCCGGGATTGGAGTTTATCATTGAGCGATAAAAATACTGGACCGTACTTGTTCCATGGTGAGTGCGAATAAAATCAATTATCAGCTCAGGTAACTTATATTTTTTACCCAGCTCCTCGCCCTTAATCACATGATCGATGATCACCACGGCACTTGATCTGAAATCAAGCTCATCATGCGGGTTAACTCCGCTATGTTGATTTTCAATAAAATACTCCGGGCTCTCCATCTTACCAATGTCGTGATACAATGCTCCTGCCCTGACCAGCAGAGAGTTACCTCCAACCTTGAGAATGGCCTCCTCTGCCAGGGTGGCCACCTGCATGGAATGCTGGAAAGTACCGGGAGCTTTCTCAGCCAGTTTCCTAAGGAGGGGCTGATTGGTATCAGACAGTTCAAAAAGGGTGGCGTCAGAAAGGAATCCAAAGACCCGCTCAATTAGAAAGACCAGGGGATAAGAAGTCAGAATCAACAAGCCATTTCCACCGAGCCACAATATATTGGTCCAGTTGATTTCGGAAATATCACCTTCCTGCATAAGAGACATAAGGATGTAAACCAGGGCATAGGTCGCAAATATATAGGTTGCTGTGTAGAAGAGGATCCCCCTCTTGTAATAAGACCTCATACTGAACAAGCCCACCAGCCCGGCCAGAAAATTCATCATAACAAACTGGTAGCTGTTGGGCACCCAGAAACCGGCCAGCAGCAGGGTAATCATATGAACGAACAGGGCATACCTGATATCAAAAAAGGTCTTAAGAAAGATCGGAACCAGCACGAAGGGAATAACATAAACACTTACCACATCGTAGGTAGAGGCTGCCCTGGTCAGGCCCACCATGATAACAATCATCCCAAGTGTAAAGAAGGTCTGTCGCCTGCTGGAAAAAATATCCTTTCTGAAGTAATAAATGAACCAGTATAAGGCCAGGAAAATCATTGTAATCAGAAGAAACTGGGAAAGATAGACAACCATGTAATTTTTCCCCACATTAGGATTGGACTCATATTCCATCCGCAAGGATTCAATTTGCTGAAACTTTCTGGCGGATACCAGTTCACCCAGGGAAATAATTCGCTCTCCCGCCTGCACCATACCCTGGGTCAGAGTCAGGCCTTCCATGTTTGACAACCTGACCATGGAGGTCCTTTCCTCATCGTAAAAGAGATTGGCTCCCAGGTATTCGTGGAGGCTAAG
>JAOZLK010000581.1 GCA_029934875.1 Bacteroidales bacterium
CACCAGGCCAATCGTTCCATTTTCTCTTTTTCGGTTTCATTCCATATTTTTTTCTAAGAGTAAGCTAACTGACTGCAAACACCCAGGATTAATGTGATAATTATTTTTTATCACTATAAGTGTGACTATTATAAATCTAGTGAATTATTTAAAATAGAATATGTTATTGCCATAAGTCCCTTTTCATGGATTGGTTAATAAACCAAACTTTTCCTTTTTTCTCCATTTTCTGTGTGCTCGATAATCAGCCTGGCATTTTCATCTGTACCAGCTTCAGAAAAATCGCCATTTTCGCCTTGCCCCCACCAGGCCAGAACTTTTTCATCGCCTATCTGAAATCCATGAACATTACCATAGTCTAAAACCTGTATTTCTGTCTTAAATCCTTCTCCGGGGCGATGTGGCACCAACAACACCAGAAATCGGATTTCTTCGGTTTTCCCAATAGTACTGGCTGTGAAATGCCATTGATCCGGGGCACCTAAGTACCTTTCTTCCGGCGCAATATTGAACTTATCTGATTGCCCAAAATTCAACTCATCCGTGGAGAGAAAATACACATCCATTTCAACATCACCGCTTTTAACAAGCAGGCGCTGGTTTTTTTGATCAAGTTGCATCTTTTCCAGGGAATGCAACAAATAGTCAAATGTGGCCGGACCTGTAGTTTTTAAGTAGTCGTTTACTGCGATCCATGGATTTTCCTTATCGTGGGAAAACACAATTGTCCGGCGCACTACACGGGCTTCAGGCTCCCTCTCAGGGATAGGTTCATCCAGGTGTTCTCTCCATTGATTCACTGTAAGCTTTGACATTGGCATATTGTACGCCCTGGCACATTCGCCGGTGACTACGGTAAGTGCTTCCGTATGCCTAAACTCCTCTATGGTCCCGCTTGCTCTCATAGTTCCCCATGACTGACCCCTACCATTTATGAGTATCGAGTTATGTGCTTTTGTCTGACGCGTCCAAAGATTATGATGCGGGCTGCTATACCATGGATAATAACCTGAATCGATGAATAATGCCTGACCATACGCATTTACCTGAAAACTATTCTGATCGGCATGACTATGACTAAAAGAACCGTAAGAACTTGATTTGAAGAGCATCCAAACATCATTACCAGCATTGCCCAAATCCGTATGCATGGCAGCCCAGCCAATGTCTGTGAGAAGCTTTGCCTGGGGCAGCCCGGCAGGACTTTTAGGCTTAAGACCGGAAGGTGAAGCGCTCATAATAGCAATTACATCCTCCATAAACCATTCCTTCCAATCCCACTTACCCGGCAATACCTGGAGCCGGTTGAGATGATCTTCATCATAATGGATATTCCTGGCCTGCCAGAGCAGAACCGGATCCTCAAGAGCCTGTGCATAACTCTGAATTAAAAGTTTTTCAGCAAGGTTGGGTGCAGCCTCACCATGATCGCCAAATCCGCCCCTAACTGCATATGGCGGATGAAAATAAACAGCGAAATACCCATTATTATGGAAAAAAGGCTTTTTATGGAGGTTGATAGAACTGCAACGATTCAGTGCATCGATAAAATTGATCTGCCAAAGCATGTATGCGCTCCAGTAGCTTAGCCCCTGCGACCACCCTCCATCATCGCCACCCCAGGTTGGAAACGAAGTGAGGTAGCAGCGGATCACATAGTCAAGCCATTTTTCTGCTTCGGGCAGATCACCCAGGGTAGCCAGACCTGCAAGCCCTGTAAAAGCCAATGCTCTAACTGCATGATTAGACCATGGTGCCGAAATGAAATCGTTTCCTGTATAATAATCCAACATTTGGTTACCACGCTCTCTGAGACTAGAGAGGACCAGAGCCTTTTCTTCTGCATTCAATTCTTCCCCTATCCAATCATAAGCAATAGCCATCCTCTCAAGCATCGCCATACCTGCCTCATCATTCCCATTTGAACCACCGGACAAAGGCAGGTTATAGGAAGTTATGCCATTCGGATCCCAACCAGCAAGGTTAACAAGCCATTTTTTTGCACCCTCAAGATATTTAGCCTCTCCAGTAATTTTCCACACCAGGGCCAGTCGTACTATATGGGCACTGCCCACTTTGCCAGGAGTATATATCCTGCGCCATTCGGATACCTCGAACTTGCCGTCCTTATAAGGTGCAGGTTCTGGGTACAAGGGTTCCAACAGGGCTGAATCAGCCAATTGAAGACAAAAATCCCAAAAAGATAATTCTTCTGCATCAATCGCCTCTCTGATCCTGGAAAGTACGGGAGGGGTCAAAAATAACCGTGGCCTTACCTCTTTGAGTTGTTTCCCCAGTTGAGCTATATCCGGCATTACAAGGACCGGAAGATCCTGTTCAACAGTGAATCCCCGCAACCTGGAACGCCCGGTATTATACCCGGTAGAATCACAATATACCACAAACCAACTATATTCACCTGGATTAAGTTTTTCCTTCAGGGGAACAGCTGTGGAAGTAAGCCCTTCCTGTATCAGATGAATTTTTCCTCCACTACTGTCACTAAAAAGCACAAAGCTATAATATGTTGTACTGTCATGACTTGTCCATGTAAATCCCGGAGGATTAACACCTACCTTCATTCCATCGGCCGGGTAATGTTGCAAGTGGCGACCCTCTGGCGTACTCTCAGTCACCTTAAGGCCAAGATAAGGATTTTCAGAAACCCTTGAACACTGTAACATAACCGGCAGGACCAGACCGAATAATAAAAAAAATCGTGTCTTCAACATTTTAAAAAAAAATATGGATTTGACAATATAGTAAAACTTTGAATTGTATAACCTTCTTATCGATTATTAATTACAACATGAAGATTAGTAGTTACCATTATATAAACCACATCCGGCCGGACATCCCCTTATAACCTGCCCCCAATCAGGATCTCCCTACATCCGCCTGATTCCATCCCTGACCCCATTGGGGGACCAGTCCAGACAATCAGTTGAAAACTTACTAACATCACATACACTCACTAACTGAATGTCAGGATTTTCAACCATCCCAGACATTTCCTCAAGCCCCTGTATGCTACATCCAATATTAGCAATTGCTATTTTATCATAATGGGATACAAAGCCTATTCCGCCCAATACCCGCCCGGGTATAATTATAATAGATGTAGTATCTGCTGCCGAACTGATAAAATATCGGCGATTCATTTCACTTCCCTTAATTTAAATTCTCAGTATCTATTAATTTGGATTCCAGATTGTTGCATGGATGTGATGTAGGTATTCTTTTGTTGAATAATAATATATAGCTACCATTTTCCCATCCG
>JAOZLK010000582.1 GCA_029934875.1 Bacteroidales bacterium
AGGAACAGGGACTGAGAATATTCAAAATGGGCTTAATCTCTTTTCAGGTAAACAGCAATTTGCTAACGGAGGAGCAGTATGTGCTTCCTGCCATCAGGTCAGGGATGACAGGATATTCAGTAGCGGCTCACTGGCGAAAGATCTGAGTGAAACATATGATGTAATGGGTAGTGCCGGTATAGCCGCAATCATTAAGAATCCACCTTTCCCAGTGATGTTAGCAGACTACAGCAGCCATAATGTTACTGAAGAAGAGGCGATCAATCTTACCGCCTATCTTAAATCAGTAAGTGAAGAAAGAATATACCAGCGGCCAAACGATTTAAGTGTGCTGTTTGGCGTTATGGGCTTTGTAGTGTTTAGCATGATATTTATGAGCACGATCATATTATATTTTAAAAGGAAAAGGGTAGCCGTAAACCACAAGATACACAGCAGACCTTCAAAAGTAGTTAACTAACCTAATATAATTCTACATGAGTTGGATCAAAGATTTAATCTCTCCTAAAACCAGGCAGTGGGAGGAATTTTACCGAAACAGATGGCAGCATGATAAAGTTGTCAGAAGTACACATGGTGTTAATTGCACGGGAGGCTGTAGCTGGAACATCCATGTTAAAGATGGAATCGTTGTTTGGGAAACCCAGGCACTTGATTATCCTCTGCTTGAAAAATCATTGCCGCCATACGAACCCAGGGGTTGTCAGCGCGGTATTTCGTTTTCCTGGTATCTTTACAGCCCTATCCGGGTGAAGTATCCGATGATCCGGGGTGCATTGGTTGATGCATTTAATGAAGAAAAAGCCAAAACAGGTGATGCCCTGAAAGCATGGGAGAACATCCAGACAAATCCGGAGACAAGGAAGCGTTATCAAAAGGCGAGAGGAAAAGGTGGATTCCGGAGAGCAAAATGGGATGAAGTCCTGGAGATCATTGCCGCCTCGAATATTTATACAATTAAAAAATTTGGCCCCGACCGATTGATAGGTTTTTCTCCTATCCCGGCGATGTCGATGCTGAGTTATGCTGCAGGATCCCGGTTTTTGCAATTAATGGGTGGTGTCAACCTCAGTTTCTACGATTGGTATTGTGACCTTCCTAACTCCTTCCCTGAAATATGGGGGGAGCAAACCGATGTTGCTGAAAGTGCCGATTGGTACAACTCAAAATTTATTGCATGTATGGGAGCCAACCTTGGAATGACCCGTACACCGGATGTGCACTTCTTTTCTGAGTCGCGGCATAACGGGACCAAAACAGTGGTTTTCTCCCCCGATTTTAATATGGTTGCCAAGTATGCTGATAAGTGGGTGCCTGTGCACGCCGGGCAGGATGGCGCATTCTGGATGGCCGTTGTGCATGTTATACTAAAAGAGTATCACCACGAAAAGCAGGCTCCTTATTTTATTGACTATACAAAACGATATACCGACAGCCCTTTTCTGGTTGAAGTAGTGGAAAATGATGGAAAGCTTGTTCCCGGACAAATGCTGAGGGCTAACAGGGTAAAAAAGTATCAAAAGATTGAAAAGGGTGAATGGAAATTTCTAAATATCGATTCCACAAGTGGTGACCTGGTTTGTCCGGGAGGAAGTTCAGGACATAGATGGGACGGAAAAGATGGCAACTGGAATATGAAATTTGAAGATGCCGAAACAGGAAAAACGTATGATCCTGTTCTTACCCTGCTTAATAACAGTGATGATGTGCTGCAACTCGAATTTGTTGAGTATGGTAAGGACATATCCACCCTGAGAGGTGTACCGGTGAAGCGTATTAAAACTGTTGATGGTGAGGTAAATGTAACCACTGTTTACGATCTGATCATGGCTCAATATGGCGTTGATCGTGGATTGGGAGGTGATTACCCTGCTACATATGAAGAGAAAGATGCTGCATACACTCCTGCATGGCAGGAGGTTCTGACCGGAATAGGCCCGAAAACAGTACTTCAGTTTGCACGCGAATGGAGCCGTACTGCTGAAACAACCAATGGAAAATGCAGTATTATAATCGGTGCAGGTATCAACCACTGGTATCACAACAATCTGATATACAGGGCCGGAACTATGGCATTAATGTTAACAGGTTGCATTGGTGTGAACGGTGGAGGAATGAATCACTACGTAGGACAGGAAAAGCTGGCCCCCAGCGATTCATGGGGGGCGATCATGTCAGCAAAAGACTGGCAGGGGCCTCCAAGGTTGCAACAAACACCTATATGGCATTATATCAACTCCAACCAATGGCGATATGATGGTAATCAGGCCGATTACAATACCGTTCCCAAAAATGAATTGTCAGGGATGCATTCAGCAGATATGACCGTAAAGGCGGTTCGTAATGGCTGGATGCCATTTTATCCCCAATACAATAAGAGTAATCTTGATATCGTAAAAGATGCTGAAAAGGCAGGGGCAACCAACGATGAGGAAATAAAAAATATGTTGTCGATCAACTGAAGAGCAAAGAGCTTTTACATGCTGTCGTAGAGCCGGACGAAGAAGTCAGTTTCCCACGTGTATGGTATATTTGGAGGGGTAATGCAATTGCTGGAAGTGCCAAAGGACATGAGTTTTTCTTAAAGCATTATTTAGGTACGCATAACAATTCGATCGCTGATGAGGTAGCCGATCAATTTGTGAAAGACATCAAGTTCAGAAGCGAAAGCCCTAAGGGGAAAATGGACCTCATCGTCAATCTCAATTTCAGGATGGATACTTCAGCCTTGTATTCCGATATTATTCTGCCAGCAGCTTCATGGTATGAAAAGACCGACCTGAATAGTACAGACATGCATTCATTCATTCACCCACTGGCGGCAGCCATCGATCCTGTTTGGGAATCGAAAAGTGATTGGGTGATTTTCCGTGAAATTGCGCGGGTAACAAGTGAGTTAGCCAAAACTCATTTCGCTGAACCGGTAAAAGACATTGTCAATACTCCGATTTCCCATGATAGTGCTGGCGAGATTGCCCAACCCAACATTAAGGACTGGAGTAAAGGGGAGTGCGAGCCTGTTCCTGGAAAAAGCATGCATGGACTTGTAGTGGTTGAAAGAGATTACACAAAGGTTTATGACAAATTCATCAGATTAGGACCCAATATCAAGAATGGCTTAGGAGCGCATGGCAATAGCTACGATTGCACCGATTTTTACGAACAAATGCTGGATGATCGCGATCATGTCCGTGAGTTTGAAGGGACTGAATACCCTTCAATTTTCGAAGATGAAGAAGCAGCCAATGCAGTGCTGCATTTATCGAGTCTTACCAATGGT
>JAOZLK010000583.1:0-2749 GCA_029934875.1 Bacteroidales bacterium
TAAAATCCGCCTGAAAATTACCGGGACAGATAGATATTATTTAGCTGAATTTGAATTGTATGCGCCTTTCTAGTTAGCTCCTTGTCTCTTTTTTCGAAGTTCATTGTGATGGATGATCTGGGGAACCCCGTTTCCCGGTTGAAGTATATTTTCAGAAACCCTCTGAATTAAAACTATATTGTGAATAACAGAAAATATCCCAATTTGGGAATCTTGAGATTCTTTCATAAATTTGCATCATGAGAGTAATTGCGTTTAGGACATTAAAAGAATTCTGGGGAAAATCTGAATATGCAGATTTTGAAATATCTTTACGTTCCTGGTATCATGATGCCAAAACAGCGGATTGGAAAAATTCAAATGAACTTAAAAAGCAATATAAGAGTGCAAGTATTGTAGGAGCAGGACGAGTTATATTTAATATTAAGGGTAATAAATACCGATTAGTAGTTTCTATTGACTATGAGTTTCACGTTATTTTTGTTCGATTTATTGGAACCCATAAGCAGTATGATAGAATTAATGCAAAAACGATTTGATCATGGAAATTAAACCAATAAAAACAGAACAGGATTACAATATGTCGATCAAAAGGATTGAAGAATTGTGGGGAGCCAGGAGAGATACTTCTGAGGGAGATGAATTTGATTTACTTTGTACACTAGTTGAATCGTATGAAATGAAACATTATCCAATTGCTCCTCCGGACCCAATTGATGCTATTAAGTTCAGGATGGAACAGATGGAAATGACAAAGGCTGATATGGTAGAATATCTGGGTAGTCAAAGCAGGGTAAGTGAAATTCTTAATGGGAAAAGAAGGTTGACACTTAAGATGGTAAAATTATTATATAAAGGCTTAAAGATACCCGCAGAAATACTATTGGCATGACACTTATTAGTTAACTTCTTGATGCCGATTTCGAAGCTCATTGTGATGGATGATCTGGGGAACTCCTTTTGTGACTTCATCATACCATTTTTCCAACTCAAGGCTTAATTGGCTTACCTTATCTGGATTAGCTTCTGCCAGGTTATTTGATTCGTTTATATCTTCTGCAAGATTGAATAGCTCAATATTTTCATTTTCATATCTGATCAATTTCCAATCTCCATCTCTTATAGCCTGGCCAGTGCTTTTCCCCCAATAACAATAGCGCTCAGGCAGTACTTTTTTATTCAATAAATGATCGCTCAGATCAATTCCATCAATGTGTAGATTTTCCGGTATAGATGCCCCGGAAAGCGCTGCAAAGGTCGGAAGAAAATCCATCGACATAATTGTTTCATTGCTGATTGATCCCGGTTCTATCTTTGTGGGCCATACAGCGATGCATGGCAGGTGATGTCCGCCCTCATAAAGTGATCCTTTGCCTCCTCTAAAGGGCCCTGCAGATAACATTTTCCTGGGACCATTGTCTGATGTGAAAATTACCAGCGTATTGTTTGCCAGGTTACTTTCAACCAGTTGATCAATGATTCGTCCGATGGAAGCATCAAGGTATTCCACCATTTCAATGGATATCTGCTTAAATTGTTCATTTTCATCTTCCGGCAACTGATAAGCTTTCGGAGGATTTGGAATGGTGGCATTGATGCTGTCTGCATAATTTTTTTGATGAGCTTTGGATAAACCTGCAGGGGTGCGTTCTACTTTCGAATAGGGGCCCTGATTGGGTGTATGAGGAGCACCGAATGGCAGATAGAGAAAAAATGGTTGCTCATCGGCTTCTTTGATATAATTTATGGCATGCCGGGTAATTATCTCTGTTTGATATCCGGGCTCATCTGCTAGTTTCTCCATTTTCCACCAGTCTAATTCTCTTTTTAAATTCAGGTGGCTGTGATAATCCACATTGCCGGCAGTAAACCCGATAAATTCGTCAAAGCCCTGCCTTGTTGGATTAAATTCAGGCTCAACCCCAAGATGCCATTTCCCGAAAATTGCTGTTTTATATCCCGCCGAATTTAAGATTTCAGCAAAAGTTTCTTCTTCTGTATTCAAACCAATACCATTGTGCCAGCGCACAGCAATCACTTCAGACAGTCCCGTCCTTTGCTGATATTTCCCGGTTAACAAAGCTGCCCTTGTTGGTGAGCACACCATGCCGTTGGAGTGAAAATCAGTAAACTTCATTCCTTTATCTGCCAGTCGATCAATATTTGGAGTTTTAATGGAGCTGCTACCGTAGCATGCCAGATCGCCATACCCTAAATCGTCAGCCATGATTAGAATAATATTTGGCTGACTTCCCCCTGGGATATTAGTTTGGGATGATTTAGTTGAGCATGAAGCGATTAGTAGTGGCGATAATATTAATAGAATAAGATTTTTCATTATTATTTTTCATGAGGTTTCTTATTCGGAGTATAAGTCTCAGTATCAAAAACAGTCCCATCAATCAGAATATGTCTTAAGGTAAGGGACTTTTTGCCATTGATTTCAATTTCGGTATAGCCAAATTGATCCGTATTTGTATTATACGCATTCTCGGCTACCAAATAGCCATTTCCATCGGCATCAATAATTGGAATTTGTCGCATAGGAACACCACCATTCCCGGTTATAACCTGAACCGTTCCGTTTTCTACATCCAGTGGCGGGTGTTTTTCCCCATTCAGGTTAAGTTTTTCAGAGCGCACATACATATGAGAATGACCTGTAAATATGATATCACAGCCATTCTCATACAGTATGGTTCCCCACTCCTTGTGTAGCTCTTCCTGATATTCTTTATTTCAAAACCAA
>JAOZLK010000583.1:2759-3270 GCA_029934875.1 Bacteroidales bacterium
CAGGGATGCGGATTGCTTGCTGCGGCCTCTTCAATCATCGCTTTTTGTTTGGCAATATCACCAAGGCTATTAACAATAATGACACGTACATTTTTATAATCGAAGGTAAAATACAAGCCGTCGGTGCTTTCGTAATCACTATTCTGCCCATGCAAATATGATTTCCAGTTATCCAGGCCACCTCTTAAAATAGCTTCATGATTACCTGTTGCAACATAGTAACGTTTCTTACCTCGCTGTCCGGTAGATCCGAGCACTTCGTTTACGGCACGTTCCCACATATTCCAATGCAAGGTATCCTGACCTCTTTGGGCAACATCACCAACATTTACAATAAACTGGTAATCAGGAGTGTTTTCAACCATCGAAATTAGTACCCTCTTATGGTTCTCCTCATCCGTTCGTGTATCTCCATAAACAATAAACTTCCATGAATCTTTACCCGGTAATAATACAATGAGCAATACTGTAGAAGCTACCAGCAAAAGGAGTATTGAGGCTACTGTTTTTC
>JAOZLK010000584.1 GCA_029934875.1 Bacteroidales bacterium
ACCAGTGCGCGTACACTCAGCCATTCAATTTTCCGGCTTATATTTTTAAAGCTGTCAAGCTTGGTTTTTTCCACAGGAGCAAGCTCGACCATCTTGTATAAGGAGTCGTAGTCCTCTGAAATTTCCCAAACTCCCAGATGACATTCCGGCAAAATTTCCGTTTTTAAAAATACTCCCACAGAGGCAAAGTTAATTAAATATGAATTAATACTTCCATCGGGTGGTCTCAATGAGATGCATGATATCTTCACGCATGAATTCAATTACCGGTCTAAGTGAATCGCGGTTTGGGGGACAAGAGAAATAAAGAGAGCCTCTTAAAAAATGAGTTGTACTGTCAGTTATGAAGAACTGCACTGCCGACGCCACATCCCCGCTCAGATCATATACCATTCCAAATTGCCTGTCCCCCCGATTGATGAAAGGAGTCTCCTCAATTCCGTCGGCTTTCACTGTATGTTTATAGGCCAGGGTTCGGCAGTCGCTTATATAGGAACCCAGGTTGTCATTTACCGGCTTATAGCTCAGGTGAAGGGTGCCGTTGATCTGCGGCACTACCAGGTTTAGCCATCCTGCCTCCCCTGTCCTCTTGCTTTCAAGGATTTCGGCATAGACCGGAATTTCGAAACTGTAGAAAGGTTGAGCATCATAAACCCGGTAGGCTTTTTCAGGGATGTCGATCCTGAGGTAACCGGCGGGTTTTGGCGTGTATGAGCGGTCGCAGGAGACTGAGCCGATTCCCAGGGAAAGGAGCAGGAAAAGGAGGGTGGATATGGACCTGGTTCTTTTCAAACTATTGTTCCTCCTTCATAAATACCTTGACTTCCCTGATCCGGCGCTTGTCCATACTCAGTACGGTAAACTCAATGTTCTTGCACAGGATTTTGTCATTGGTCAGCGGGAAGCCTGCTTTCAGTTCAAGGATCAGTCCGGCAACGGTCTCCGCGTCACCCTTCACATCGTCAAAGAGTTCATCCTGCACCCCGGTCACCTTATAAAAATCGTTCAGCAGGGTTTTGCCCTCAAATATGGTGGTGCGGGCATCAATTCTCCTGTAAAACTCTTCCGCCTCGTCCGATTCATCCGTGATTTCACCTACCACCTCCTCCAGGATATCTTCCATGGTAACGATCCCTTCCGTACCACCATACTCATCCACAACTATGGCCATATGCGTCTTCTTCAGCTGGAATTCATTGAGCAGATCGTTGATCTTCTTTGTCTCGGGCACATAAAAGGGCTCCCGGATCAGGCCCTGCCATTTGAAGTCGTTCTCCTCATTGATGTGGGGTAGCAAATCCTTTACGTAAAGGATGCCCTTAAGATGATCGGAGGTCTCTTCATAAACGGGAATCCTTGAAAAGCCCGATTCAATAATCACCTTCGTTAAAGTCTCCAGGTCGGTTTCGATATCCACCGCAATTACATCGGTACGCGGTTTCATGATCTCAGATGCCTCCAGGTTGCTGAATCGTACAATCCCCTCCAGCATCTCTTTTTCGTTCTCTACCACGTCGGTGGTAAGATCCAGTGCCTCGGAGATATCATCCATTGAAATGTTTTGTCCCTTTTTAGCCAGCCTGTTTTTTACCAGGCGTGTTGACCGAACCAGGATGTATATCAGGGGGGTAAACAGGCGATCCGTCACCATCAGTGGTATGGACATGCTTCGTGCAAAACCGGGGGCAAAGCGGTTGGCATAGATTTTAGGAAGGATTTCACCAAAGAGAAGTAACAATAGGGTGATGACCACCACCTGGATCACAAAACCCATCACCGGCCGGTCATGGAAGTCCAGGATGGACGTGGTGATAAAGGCTGAGATGGTGACGATCCCGACATTAATAAAATTATTGGAGATCAGTATGTTGGCCAGAAGTCGCTCGGGATTCTCCAGGAGCTTCAGCACATCCCTTGCATTGCGGGACTCATTTTCCTGAAGGGATTTAATATTTTGTGGTGACAGGGAGAAAAACGCCACCTCCGATCCTGATACCAGGGCCGAAAAGAAAAGCAAAATAATCACCACCACGATTCCAAGAGCGATGCCAGGTGTGACCGGATTAAAAATGGTCTCCAGAAAGATTGCTAATAAAGATGCTTCCAAATTCGGAGTTATAGGTTAACGATCGGCTCAGAACGGAAGGTCGTCCGGGCCACTGTCTCCATTACCGAAGGGTTCAGCTTTGTCTGTCCCCGACTCAGCAGATTCTCCTGCCTGTGTACTGGGAGTTTGCGCTGCCTGGGGACTAGGAGTTTGCGCTGCCTGGCCGCCACCCTGGTCGCCCCCCTGTGGGTTGCCCTGGGAAGCTTGTCCGCCACCTTGTGTATTGGCCTGCGTATTGGCCTGTGCATTGCCCTGCTTGCTACCCTGTCCGCCTTGCTCGCCTGCATCATCGGGCTTTCGACTCAGCAATTGCATCTGGTCGCCTACAATTTCGGTAATGTACTTCTTGTTCCCGTCCTGATCATCATAAGAGCGGGTTTTGATTCTTCCTTCTATATAGATCTGGGTCCCCTTCTTCACATATTTCTCAGCTACCTGGGCCAGTCCTCTCCATAGGACCACATTGTGCCATTCGGTATTGGAAATACGCTCACCTGCTTTATTCTTATAGGTTTCACTGGTTGCCATTGGAAATTTCGAGAAGGCAGTTCCCTCATCCAGGTACCGCGTTTCGGGGTCTTTCCCCACATTTCCCACCAGAATTACTTTGTTTACCGACATTTATTTAATTGCTAGTTTATTTCAGATCAAAGATACTCAAAATTTGGCTACTTCCATGTATCGTTCCATGAGTCGGGGTACAGGATATTGCTCCAGTTCACTCAGTGCAATACGGATATATTCCTCAGGCAGCGGGGATGGCAATGCAGGTAGCTGGACCTGGACAAAGCTGGCATGAATGGTAAGGTGGGTAAGCTGGTGGCGTATGGGCCCGGATGGATCTGAAAAGACAGGGAGTCCACCGGGGTGGGGTTCTTTTACCGAGATTGTGAGTTTGCCAAGCAGCTGTCTGAACAAGACCCCCATCATCTCCTCCTTCGAATGTTCCTCCGGGCTTTCCAGTACAGGAAAGTGGTACAGGGATCGCCAGATTCCCTGCTCCCCGCGCTTTGTGAGTATGGTTTCACCATCACAAACAATCACATAGAAGTACATCCAGCGTTCAAGCGGTTTTCGTTTTGGGATTTTTAGAGGAAGCTTTCCCACCCGGTCCGAGAGCCTCGCAATGCAGCTTGCTGCCAGGGGACACTCCCCGCAG
>JAOZLK010000585.1 GCA_029934875.1 Bacteroidales bacterium
TCAAAAATGAAATACAAAAATAGCTGAAAATTTCGAAGGGTATTCTTTTGAGTAAAACAGTAATGGAACGATATGGTTTTAAAGATAATGCGGAAATTGTAATGAAGCGGGACTCCATTGAATTGAAAGCTGCAAATGCCCCAAGGCAGGGATGGGATGAGGCCTTTCTTCAAATGCACAGCAAGGGTGATGACAGGCTGCCTGACAATGATGTTCTGGATGATGATCTATTGGAAGAATGGAAATAAGCCAGTATGATATCGTTCTTGTTAATCTCAATCCGGGGGATAACTCTGAATTAAAAGGGGCCGAGATGCGGAAAATCCGCCCCTGTGTGGTGATTTCGCCCGATGAAATGAACCGCCATTTAAGTACTATAGTGATTGCCCCGATGACAACTCGCTCAAGAAGATATCCAACCCACGTCAGGGTGAGGCATCAGCAAAAAACAGGCTGGATTGTGCTTGACCAGATCAGGACCATTGATAGAAAGCGAGTTCGCTCAATTGTGGGAGCGCTTACTAATCCTGAAATTCGAAGGCTTAAAGAGATTATTAGGGAGACCTATGTGGATTAGCAGCTCTTAATTCGATGCGGCTTCGTTTACTTCCAGTTTGAAGCCCATGCGATGGACATTTATGATGGCGACATTTTGATCATCAGCCAGTTTTTTTCGCAAGCGGGCTATGTAGACATCCATGCTCCGTCCCATGAAGTAATCGTTTTCTCCCCAGACATCGGTAAGAACCTTTTCTCGCTTCACCACATTATTAACATTGGCGGCAAGCATCCGAAGTACATCAGCCTCTTTCTTGGTCAGGTTCACCTGTTCATTGTCGCTACAAAGGACCCGGTTGGGATAGTCGAAGGTGAAAATCCCAAATTTGAGCATCTCGGGCATTACCGTTTCAGCAAAATTGGGTTTGCTTCGTCTCAGGAGGGCATATATCCTGAGTGATAGCTCTGTGACACTGAAAGGTTTAACTATATAATCATCTCCTCCTGAGCAGAAGGCCTGGATCATATCTTTGTCATCATCTTTTGCAGACATGAACAGGATGGGGGTTTTGAAATCAGTTTTGCGAATCTCCTTCGCAAAATCAAGGCCACTCATCCCCGGAAGCATCACGTCAAGCAAAATGATATCATATTTTTCCGCGAGGAAGAGCTGTATTGCGCGCTCTGCCCTGGATTCAAGGTCCACCCGGTAATTCTTCAACTCCAGGGAATCTTTCAGCATGGGCCCAAGTTGGTGATCGTCTTCAACCAACAATACGGTGGGCATTTTTTCTGCCATGATCTTACAATGTGCTAAGATTATTTATTCTCAATCTATTTAACGTTCATTTTAACATATTGTTCAAGAGAAATAATCTTTGCTCCTCGCTTCCAATATTAAAATATTCTTACTTTTGCACACATTATGGACAGGATTGCACCCATTAAGTTTTTTTCAGGCCGGGCTTCCATCTACCTGGCTGAAAAAATAGCATCTGATTTTGGTACAGAACTAGGTCAAACCAGTGTTTACCAATTTAGTGATGGAGAGTTTCAACCAGCTTATGATGAGAGTGTTAGGGGGCGTACGGTATTTATTGTGCAGTCCACCTTCCCCCCAGGAGATAATCTCATTGAACTACTGATGATGATTGATGCAGCCAAACGGGCATCGGCAGACAAGGTGGTTGCAGTAATCCCCTATTTCGGCTTTGCTCGCCAGGACAGGAAAGACAGGCCACGTTCGGCCATCGGGGCCAAGCTTGTTGCCAACCTGCTTACTGCAGCCGGTGTTGACCGGATTATGACTATGGATCTGCATGCTGACCAGCTCCAGGGATTCTTCGATGTACCGGTTGATCATCTTTATGCTTCCTCCCTTTTTGTTCCTTATATACAGAAACTGGGACTGGATAACCTGGCCATTGCCGCACCCGATATGGGAGGAACCAAAAGGGCCAATGCCTATTCAAGGTTCCTGAATGCATCCATGGTAATCTGTTACAAGCTTCGTAAACGACCCAATGTGATTGAGGAGATTAAGGCGATTGGTGACATGGAGGGGAAAAATATTGTGATTGTGGATGACATGGTTGATACAGCCGGGACAATCACCTTTGCCGCAGGCATGATGAAGAGCGAAGGAGCCCTCAGTGTGAGGGTTGTTGCAACCCATCCCGTTCTTTCCGGACCAGCCTATGAGAGGATCGAGCAGTCGCCCATTGACGAAGTGATTGTTACGGATACCATTCCACTAAAACACCAGAGCAAAAAAATTAAAGTAATATCTGTGGCGGAACACTTTGCGGATGTGATTGATAAGGTCTACAATTTTAAATCGATCAGCGACACTTTTCTAAATTAAATCACTACATTTGCAGCCGTTTTGCCAGAGAGGCAAATTTTCCCACAAGTGTGATGGGGAATTAATCAAATAACTTAATTCTGAGTAGCACAACAATGAAGACAATTGCAATTGACGCTAAAAAGCGTAGCGAACTGGGTAAAAAATCTACCCGCGACCTGAGAAAAATCTCTCATGTTCCCTGTGTAATGTATGGAGGAGCGGAAGTAATCCACTTCCATGCCCATGAGAACGATTTCAGGCACATGGTATACACGCCCAATGCCTACATCATCGAGTTAGACCTCGACGGTAAGAAGCATATGGCCGTAATGAAGGACCTTCAGTTTCACCCGGTAAACGACAAGCTATTCCATATCGATTTCGTGGAAGTGTTTGATGACAAGCCAGTGATCATGGAGATTCCAATTGCGCTGATGGGAGATGCCATTGGTTTGAAGGATGGTGGAAAACAACGCCAGAGAAGGCGCGTGGTTAAGGTGCGTGGACTTATCCAGCATTTCCCCGACACACTTGAGATTGACATTACCGATGTAGCCATTGGCGATGTAATCAAGGTTGGAGACCTCTCATATGATAACCTGGAGATTCTTGATCCTGTTCGTTCCATGATTTATTCCATCGTTTCCTCAAGGGTTAGCGCTAAAGGAATGGAGCTTGGCGAAGATGAAATTGCAGCAGCAGAAGCAGCAGCAGAAGCAGCAGCAGAAGCAGCAGCAGAAGGAGAAGAGGGTGAAGCCGCAGAGGGTGAAGCTTCTGAAGAGAGTACTGAAAGCTAAACACACTATATCCGATGAAATACCTTGTAGTCGGATTGGGTAATATCGGTAACGAGTACGCGCATACGCGTCATAACATAGGATTTGATATATTGGATGCCCTTGCCGGGGCGTCCA
>JAOZLK010000586.1 GCA_029934875.1 Bacteroidales bacterium
ATATTGATACTCCTGTCGGGCGAGCAATGCACCCACTTCGAGCGGTCGACTCCAATTTCATCAAGGTAGGCTTCAATGTCGTACATTTCAATGAGCTTGATGGATGAGATATAGTTCATGTCCTTTTCACTATACCTGAACTTAAGCACCGTGGTGCAGTTGATCGTCAGAAAAACCACAATGATCAGTAGCACAAGCTTGGTCCATAAGGAAGCATAAATCCGGGGAAACTGTTTGGCCAGGATCGAAAAGAAGCTCAGGTAAATGGGAACTAAAATAAAATAGTTGTTTATCTGGTAATAGTCATGATTTCTCATGGACTTGAAAAACAGCACAGTGAAAGCCACTGCTCCCAGAAATGTCAAAATACTGTAGCGGTAGAGGAAGATGTTGGCTTTCCGGGGAAAGAAAAGTGTAAACAGGAAAACCAGGGCACTAAAGTATAGAAACCAGGTGGCGTGATAATGCCCTTTGCGGAACCAGTAGCCCATGTTCTTGAATGTAATCTGAATGATCTCCTTGTCAAGGATCCAGAATGGCCTTATCTGCACTTCCGAAACGCTTCCCTCATGTGCCTGGGCATATATCCATGCATAGAGATACCATCCCGCAATAAGCACCAGTACTCCCAGATAGGAAAAGATCGTCTTCTTACTAAGATTAAAAAACGATTCCGGATGGTCCTTCCGTTTTCTGTTCATAAGTTCAAGAACCACCACTGCAGCAAGACCGAAAAAAGGCAAAAGAGAAGAGGTTTTAGTAAGTCCCGCCAGAAGGAAAAAACACATTGAAAGCAGCCATGTACGATGTCGACTGTTATCGGAATACATCAAAAAATAATAAAACCCTGCAAAGGTCAGTGAAAGAGCCACCGCATCGGGAATGAATCCACTCAGGTAGAAGGCATACACAGGCGAGGTAAATATAATCAAGGGAACAAATGCAGCATAGACCCAGTCGCGTGTAAAGTAATAGCTCGCTTTGAACAGGTAGGCCAGTCCCATGAAACCAATGGCCATCTGGAAGCCCCTGAACCAGAAATCATGTACGCCAAATACACGGTAGAACAGGGAAATTATAAAATAGATAAGGGGGAATTCCACAACGGTTATATCAGAGGTGAAATTATCTGCCATCAAGGAATTCGTCTGGGTGGTAAAAAAGCTACCTCCATAGGCAAGGTTAACGGGAAATGCTGCACTGACGCAACTCCGCCATTGATGGATCCCCTGAGGCCTGAGAAAAAGGATGTGGTGGAAGTTAAAAATCAGGGCAACACCAGCAAGAAGCAATAAAAAAATGAAGACAGGAATAACCGCCGGTGCTTTAAAATACTTCATTCAGATCAAGCTCTTTGAAAAGATACAAACCTACTTAAAAATTTTAAGTAGGTTTGTTGTTCCATTGAGAAAATAAAGCAAAAATATGACCCTTCCTTCCATTTCAATTATTATTCCTGCATACAACGAGGAGGAGGCCATTGGCTCCACCCTCCAGAAGATCGTTGAACTGAAACTGCATGAAAAATATGAAATCATTGTGGTGGATGACGGATCACAGGATCAAACTGCGGAAATTGCCGGAGGATTTCCAATAAGGCTCTACAGGCACATTACCAACAAGGGCTATGGAGCATCCCTGAAAACCGGAATACGAAAGGCAAAAGGTGATTGGGTGATTTTGATGGATAGTGATGGTCAGCATGATCCTAAATACATTCAGGAGATTGAATCCAGGCTGGAAAATGCTGACATGGTAATCGGGGAGCGCAGTCAGACCTCCTTCCAGGTAAAAAGGAGGAAGGCAGGAAAGCGCTTGATTAAGCGCATCGGGGAATACCTGGTGGAGCAAAAACTACCCGATTACAACTCTGGCTTCAGGGGATTTCACAAAAAGACCATAGCCGGCCTTCTCCACCTGATGCCCAATGGCTTTTCATTCTCAACCACATCAACCCTGGCCTTCCTTAAGGAGGGATATAACATTGATACTTTCCCCATTGAGGTAAGTGAAAGAATCGGAAGAAAAAGCAATGTGAAGATGGTTAAGGATGGTTCAAAAACTATCCTTTTGCTGTTCAGAATTATCATGCTCTTTAATCCCCTGAAAGTATTCTTCCCGGCCAGCATGATCTCCTTTTTACTGGGACTGGGATTTGGCATCACCGGTTACCTTTTCTTCGATCGTTTCTCCAACGGAGCTGTGGTCCTTAGCATGCTGGGAATGTTCCTGTTTTTCATTGGTCTGATCGCAGATCAAATTTCCATTCTGAATCGCCGGGAGCAATAAAATGGGCAAGAGGATTCCTCAAAATAACTGGAGTGACCGGGAAGTTGAGACCCATTGGGACCGGGTAGCCGCCATCTATGTGGAGGAGAATGAAAGGGTGAAGGAGACCCACGACCAGCGTTTTATTGAAACACTGGGACATCTTGAACTCGAAAAAGAGATGAAGGTGCTGAACATTACCAGCCGGGATGCTGAAGCCACCGATTATATACTCAAATCTGAGCCAGGATGTAAGGTAATTAATGCTGAAATTTCGTCCGGACTCATGGATGTGGCAAAGGAGCTCAGGCCTTTCATTGACCAGGTGAAAATTGACAGCTACTCCACCCTCCCCTTTACAGATTGTGAATTTGACCGGATCTTATCCCTTGAAACACTGGAACATGTTTCGGAGCCCATCAGATTCCTGGAGGAGCTCCACCGGGTATCAGTTAACAATACCATCCTGGTGCTGACCTGTCCACCCGCCACCAGTGAAATTCCTTACAGGATCTATACAGCTTTGTTCGGCGGACATGGGGAAGGGCCACACCGCTTCCCCCCTTCCCGAAGGGTTAAAAAGATGTTTGAATGTTCCGGTTGGAAACTCATCCATCACCGTGGAACGGTATTGATCCCTGTGGGTCCGGCATGGCTGAGGAAGCAGGGGGAACTAATGATTAAGAAACTTCAAAAAACCTGGATATCCGAGCTGGGTATCCGGCAGGTATATGTCTGTAAAAAACAATAAACAAGCGCTCGCAAAAATCATGCGCTCGGAGCTGTGCAACCGATGTGGCACCTGTGTCGGGCTTTCCGGCGGAGCAATACGCTTTAGCAAGCGTGAGGGTAAATACCTGCCACAATTTGTGGGAGACTTAGCGGAAGAAGCCTGTGAGAAAATTTTAAATGCATGCTCGGGCAAACATTTTAACTTTCCGGAACAACGCAATTTCCTCTATCCTGACACAGCACATTTCCAA
>JAOZLK010000587.1 GCA_029934875.1 Bacteroidales bacterium
GTGATATTCAGAGTATAGTAGATATGCCAGACAATAAAGTTGATCGCATGATTTTATTCCTTCATCAGAATAAAGGAAAGCTTGCAAGTCGTAAACGAAAATTTTTTAAAGAACTGAATGATAATGAAATCGAGCAAATGGAGCAGGCTTACACTCAAGTATTTGAAAGGAAATCTAGCAATATATAATTTAGGACTTAAACTTCTTTTTCCTTCAAGTGAAAGTTAAAACGAAAGCACAACAATGTGTACAGCGCATTAGCTACCCTAGGGGATAGCTACGACATCATACACGGAACGTTGCTGAAATAATCACAGTATCCCCTTATTCATCTCATCCATGGCCTCGTTTTTAAAGCTTTTCAAGTAAGCTAAAGTGGTATCCGTATTTTTGTGTCCTAGCCCCTCACTGATCATCGCCGGGGGATTTAGAAGATCTTCCTTCTGAACCATAGCCCAGGTATGATGAGCTATATAAGAAGTTATTTTCCCTTCTATGCAGATTCGCCAGCGGGATAGTACGCACGAATGCGGCCATGCGCACGAGCGGGAGCATTAGAATAAAGAACAGAGGAACCTGCCTGCGGCAGGCAGGCAAGGAATAAGAATAAGAATGATGAAGGCTTTCAAAAATCATTACGTCGTGTAATCGTCTACATCGTGCAATCATTCTTCCTTTTCCGCCTTTTCTTCCTGCAGGTGATGCCTTGGTCAGTGAATAGCACCGGTCATCCCGCGGGAGGAGATGATCAGGCATATCAATATTTCTCCATTGTAGTATATGCAGTGATAAAACAATACCAAATAAATTAGTTGACAAACATTTAATTATATAATAATATTAGTAGGCTATGTCAAGTATTTTGCGCAATATACTTGACAAGTAATTAGATTTTCTTATCTTTGTTCTCTAAGAAATAACACCAAGTCAAACAATGAAGGTAGCAGAGAAAATAGAACGCAAGATTAATAGGATGAAAGAAGGTACTACCTTCAAGTATCAACAGTTGGGCATTGACCAAACAGAATACAGTGCAGCAACCAAAGCAATTGAAAGACTTATAAAGAAAGGTATCATCAAAAGAGTATCTACAGGAGTATTCTACAAACCCAAGCAATCTGCATTTGGTAAGCTGAAACCAGAAGAAGAAGAACTACTTAAACCTTATCTGTTTCAGGATGGTAAACGCATTGCATACATAACAGGAGGTTCACTCTACAACCGCATGGGATTAACCACTCAGGTTCCCAAAACCATTAAAGTAGCCAGCAGGGTAAAAAGAGTTACAACTAGAATCGGCATAACGCAAGTAAAACCTGTTAAAAGCTATGTGGACGTAACCAACGAAAACTATTACTTTCTGGAAATTTTAGATGCACTCAAAGATTTTAAGAACATAGCCGACCTAGACAAAAAATCAGCCATTTCCATACTGAAGAACAGGATCGATAACCTTTCCCAAGACGATCTCTCAAAAATGATCAAGTACGCCTTAAAATATCCACCACGAGTAAAAGCATTGTTGGGAGCCATACTGGACCTGCTAAAGAAAAAGAACAGCCTTAATGCCTTAAAAACAAACCTAAATCCGCTTACCTCCTACAAAATTGGCATCAAAGAAGAAACATTACCCACAGCAACTAAATGGAATATTTACTGATATGAACCTACACAGTAACAAAGAACTATTACAAGATGCAATCCTCGCCACAGCAGAATATTTTGACATGAGAGATATTTATGTTGAAAAAGATTATTGGGTAACCGTCGCGTTGTATGAAATATTCCATTCTGATATATCAAGTCAAACAGTTTTCAAAGGAGGTACGGCACTATCAAAATGCTATAAACTTATTGAACGATTCTCAGAAGACATTGATATGGTAGTGCTCCGCAATAAAGGAGAGAATGATTCACAACTGAAAAAGAAAATCCGGACTATCAGCAAAGTAGTAGGAAATGTAATTCCGGAAATTGAGGTAGAAGGATTAACCAATAAAATGGGAAACATTCGAAAAACTGTTCACCAGTACAGCAGATTATTTGATGGAGCTTTTGGTCAAGTCAGGGAGCACGTGGTATTAGAGGCTACCTGGCTAGGAAACTTTGAACCATATTCTGACATGCAGGTAAGCTCGTACATCTATGAAATGATGATAACTAAAGGACAAGAAGAATTGATCGAACAATATAATATGGCTCCATTCAGCATTCAGGTATTAAGCAAGCTGAGAACATTATGCGAAAAGATTATGAGTTTGGTTCGCTTCTCTCGAACAGAAGACCCAATCACTGACCTAAGAAACAAAATACGTCATGTGTATGACATCCATCAAATGCTTAAAAATGACGAAATACGACAGTTTTTTAATAGTGGCGATTTTGATAAAATGCTTTTAAGGGTAGGTAAGGATGATATGATTGGATACAAGAACAATAATGACTGGATTCCTGAACATCCATCTACTGCCCTAATCTTTGATCAGCCCCAAGAAACTTGGGAACAACTAAGTACAAAATACAATGGTGATTTCAAAGACTTTGTGACGGGTGACTTGCCTGCTGAAAAAGCATTGGTTGTAACACTTATTAAAGTTGGCGAAAAACTTAGAAAAGTCAAATGGGAAATAGAATAACGTTAACTATCAAAATCTTGTAGGTCTTCAGCCTAACTCGGACATAAAGTTACGAAATGTTTCGGCTCAAGCTTGCTTGAAGCCGAGCATATAAAAGGAAAGACCGGAATGAACGGAAGCGAGTATTGAATCTTTATTATCACACTAATTTTACGCAAAAAGCTCAATAAATAAAATTTGTCATTCTGAGGAGTTCCGCGAAGCGGGACGACGAAGAACCTGCCGGCATTTTCTCCATAGCAAGCAGATCTTTCCTGCAAGCGTATTGCACTATGCTGGCAGGTATTATTGCTTAATGTTTATGCTATGCTTGTGAAATTTATCTGCAATCGTTGGTGCAAGTGCAAACGGGTTCTTGAGGCTGTCTCAAAAAGCCATCCCAGGGTCATTTCGAGCGTATGCGAGAACTAAGCGAAGTGCTCTCATGAGCGAAGCGAGTAAATCTATACTATTAATACTCAGCAGAATAGATTTCTCCCTTCGGTCGAAATGACTTAAATATCTGACTTTTGAGACACCTCCTCAGAATGACAAATTTTACCTAATGACTGTGTTAATATTTCTGAATATTAATTTTCCTTACAATCTGTGATCTCTCATCAGTGACCTTTA
>JAOZLK010000093.1 GCA_029934875.1 Bacteroidales bacterium
AAGGGCGCTCAGCACTCTGACCTACAGGGAAGCCAGTATTATCAGGCTATATTTCGGGCTCAACGGTAAACATCCGCATACCCTGGAGGAAATAGGGGAAGAGTTTAACCTAACCCGTGAAAGGGTCAGGCAGATTAAAGAAAAGGCAATCAAAAGGCTCAAGCACACCACCCGCAGTAAAATCCTGAAGAGTTACCTGGGCTGAGATCAGTCCTTCTTCACAATGTCGCCAGCGCTGGACTTTGATGATTTGATTACCCGGGCATCACCTCTATAATGAATATTTCCTGCACTGGAAGCACTCATGGAAATTTCATCCGTGGCGTATACCCTTGCATCACCTGCACTGGAAACATCCACTTTCACCTGTCCTGCCACCAAATCGAATGCATGCAGATCACCGGCGCTACTCAGGGATGCATTAAAAACATCTGCTTTCCCTGCCAGCCGGGCATCCCCGCTTGAACTGATTCCAAGATCAATGCGGCTTGCTTCCACCTCCAGGCTCAGATCGCCGGCACTGCTGATCCCCAGTTCAAGGTGATCACAATGAAAGAGGTTTTGCCCCTCACAATCACCGGCACTGCTTATTTTCAGATCAGTAAGCTTTGGCAGGGTCACATACACTTTCTTGGATTTGGCATTCCGGATATTTACCCGGTCCGTTCCCACCTCAAGCATTTTACCGTTTAAACTGGTTTCAATTACCTCCATCAGGTTTTCGTCGGCCACCACTCTTACTTCAAAATTGTCTCCTTCGCTGAGGATCACATCAATTCCGGAGCTGATCATAAGCCCGGTAAATCCGGAAATATCCCGGGTCTCTTCTTCCACGTTTCCGTTTCCGGAAACTCGATTATCCCAAGCACCAACGATGCAAGAAGTACTCGTAAGAGCAAGGACTACAAATAATAACAATGTCAATTTTTTCATTAGTTCTCCACTTTTTAAGTTAGTATTTGGCTGGAACTATAGTATAAGACGTTTGAAAAATTAAAATGTTACTCCACCTCGAGGACAAGACCTTTCAGGTACTCTCCTTCGAGATGATAAAGGCTTATGGGGTGGTCGGCCGGCTGGCTAAGTTGCTGCAGAACCCTGACATTGCGTCTGGCATTGGCTGCAGCCACAAAAACCGACTTTCTGAAATTCTCCTTACTGACAGCCTGGGAACAGCTGAAGGTGAAAAGGATGCCGCCGGGGGCAATTACCTCAAAGGCCCTTTGATTGAGACGTTTATATCCCTGAAGCGCATTATTCAAAACATTCTGGTGCTTTGCAAAAGCCGGTGGGTCAAGAATGATCAGGTCATACTGATCTTTGATTTCCCTGAAATAGGAAAAGGCATCTACTGCATAAGCCTCATGGATGCTACTCCCCGGAAAGTTCATCTCCACGTTCTCACGTGAGAGGTCGATGGCCTTGCCCGAGCTATCCACTGTATGAACAAGTTCGGCACCTCCACCCATGGCATAAACACTGAAGCCTCCGGTATAACCGAACATATTCAATACTTTCCTGCCGGGTGACCAGGAGCCCAGCATCCTGCGGTTCTCACGCTGATCAATAAAAAATCCTGTTTTCTGTCCCTCGGTCCAGTTTACATTGAAACTGAAGCCATTCTCCTTCACCTGGCCCTGGACCGCATCTCCGAAAAGAAATCCCGAGCGATCAGTAATGCCCGGTTTATCAGGGAGAGTCGACTGGCTCTTATTATATATGGTATGAATTCGATCCCCTGCTACTTTCAACAAAGAGGCCTTTATGGACTCCAGGCTTTTAAACATCCCGATGGAGTGCATCTGCACCACTGCTGCCCCTGCATAATAATCAACGATCAGTCCGGGCATGCCATCACCCTCGGCATTCACCCATCTGAAAACATTGGTCTCCTGGCTGTCAACCACACCCAGCTTCTCCCTTAGTTTCCATGCCCTTAATATCCGATTGTCCCAGAAATCCTGGTCGATATCCACCTGTTTAAAACTGAGCACCCGCACTGCGATGGATCCTTGCTGGTAATGCCCCATAGCCAGGAATTCATCCTTATTGTCGTAAATATCGACAACATCGCCTTCGCGTTCAGGCCCGTGTATCTTCTTAATGGCCCCCGAAAATACCCAGGGATGAAAACGTCTGAGCGACTGATCCTTACCCGATTTCAATACAATCTTAGTCCGTTCACTCATATTATTTAGATAAGGCGTTTCTCAATTCATAATAAATCTCAAGACAAATCCAGGCATCGGTCGCTGCATACCTGAGTTGCGCTTCAGTAAGTATATTAGCATCCCAGTTGGACACCTGCTGTGATTTTGAAATGCGGTGACCAAGAATTATGGAACTCAGTTTCTTGAGCCCCTTCTCCCAAATCTGAAATGCTTCTACGTAACGCTGCAGATCCAGGAATCCACCGGGCTCAAATTGAAAATCACAGCGCATTCTCCGGATATCATCATTCAGGCCCGTCCCTACTTTCATCACCTCAGGGTCACTGAGCAACTTCAAAAGCTCAGCAGGATAGCCAATGCGGCTCACCCTGATCAACCATGCATGATCGGATGCTGAAAGTTGTATCAGGGAGGTGGGGTAGGAAGTTCCCTTTTTAAAGGAAGGCCTCGTCTCGGTATCAAATCCAAGAATCTTCTGTGCTGAAATGGTTTCGATTGCTTCCTGGAATTCTTCTTCCGTCTGAATTAGAGTGATGGGCCCTTCATAATGGATCAGATCAAGGGCTGCAACTTCTTCGTGGGTAATCTCGCTTTGATATAATTTCATTCTTCTGTGGGATCAATGCCTGCAACAAAAAGGTCATGGAGCGAGGAAAGAGAGCGAAGTAGCTTCTTACCCCAGTGTTCCGTAAACCGCACCTTTACCTCCCATACTGCATCATTCATAAGCTCTTCAAGTCCGCGACTATAGAGGGAGGTGAAATCTCTGAGTTCCTGGTAAACGTCTGCCAGGTCCTCTGAAATTGTATGAGTAACCAGGTCGGAACGATCAAATTCATCATCCTCTGCTGGACGCAGAATTTCATTGTGTGGACCCAGGATGGCAAGAATCCGCTGAAAGACTTCCGCCCACTCCTGCTCTGATACTGTCGTCTCCACTCCCGCTTCGCTAAGCGGCTCATTATCACCAATTTTCAGAATAGACCGGTATACCTCCGACAGATGTGTCAATGCCTCAACAATAAATGCCCTGCCATTTTTTTCCTTCAGGTCCTCCAGGAAAGTAGCTGCTTCATTGGCAGCCCTTACAAAGGTGACGACCTCTTCGGCATAGACAAAGGCACGAAGTTTCTCCTGATTTTCAAACATGCGGCAAAGATAAACAAATGCCCTTAATTGCAGGGCACTCTATTTCAGAGCAATCCTCAAATCTGCTCCACGAATCAACACACCCGATTCGATGAGGTATTCAAGTACCTGTATTATTTGCTGTGGATCGCCGGGAATAGAGTCCACCATGGACTCAAGCTCCTTGCCGCCACCTACCAGGAGATCCAGAATTGCACTCTTCAGCTCGGTGAACTCAGGGCTTCCCGGCTTTAACTCCTTTTTATCCAAACACACGTCGCAGCGACCACACCTGGGGACCTTAATCTGTCCGAAATAACCAAGAAGGAACTGATTCCGACAGATACTTTCCGAAGAGGCAAAGCGAATCATCTCCCCTATCCTTTTTTCATAGCGCTCTTTCCTGAACCTGTATCGCTCCGGAGAAATCAAAAGATTATCATCATCCAGGCGCTCCTCCAGGAAAGTAATCACAGGGATGTTTTTACGTGGAATATAGTGAATGATCTGCCTTGATACCAGGGATTTCAGAAAGTCATAAACTTTCAGCGGAGGCAAACCTGAACGCCTGGCCAGGAGTGACTCATCAATCCTCACATAAGTGGAAAAGAGGCCAGTATAGGACCGAAGCAACAATTTAATAAAGGCGTCAAACTCTTCATTCTTTACCTGGAATCCGTATAGATCATCCCGGCCTGCACGAAACATTATTCTCGACGGGTTATTGAAGGCCTCGGTCAGCACAATATAGCCTTCCCTGGCCAGGATGGTAATCGAAGAGTGCGCCACCATCGAATTAAGCTTGTATTTGTGCAGGAAATCACCAAATTCAAAATCATATTGTTGCCCCTTTCCGCTGCCAAGTGGTATCTGCAGAAAATTCCCCAGGGCCGCATATACCTGCCTGATTTTCGGAATTCCCGGGAAGTTAACTTCAATTCTTTGTTCGGCAACCCGGATGTCAGTCTTGCTAAAAAGGAGAATGGACCATGATTTTTGCCCGTCACGTCCGGCCCTTCCCGCCTCCTGAAAATAGGCCTCGGGAGTATCCGGAAGATCCACATGCATCACAAAGCGCACATCAGGCTTATCGATCCCCATACCAAAAGCATTGGTTGCCACCATCACCCTGAAGCGGTCGGTGATCCACTCCTGTTGTTGCCTGTCACGTTCATCCTGCTTCATCCCGGCATGATAATAGGCCGCTGAGACTCCCTTTTCAATTAACAGCCGGGAGAGCTCGCGACACTTCTTTCTGCTTCGGGTATAAATAATCCCGCAGCCGGCTATGTTCCCGACAATCCGGATCAACTCACGATTTTTATTTTCTGTCGCCCTTACCACGTAGGCCAGGTTGGGCCGGTCGAAGCTCATTGAAAGCAGGTTCTCATTGCGAAATCCCAGTTGTTTCTGGATATCGGATGCCACTTCCGGGGTTGCCGTGGCAGTAAGGGCCAGGATAGGCACCTCTTCCAACACCTCCCTGATTGACCTTATTTCCAGGTAAGAGGGCCTGAAATCGTAGCCCCACTGAGAAATACAATGAGCCTCATCAACTGCAATAAGGTTTACATTCATATCCCTGATTCTGGCCCTGAATAAATCAGTTTTCAAGCGTTCGGGCGAGACATAGAGAAATTTAAATCCTCCAAAAACACAATTATCAAGTGTAATTATTATCTCATTCCGGGTCATTCCGGAATGAATGGCTGCAGCCTTTATTTTCCTCTTCACCAGCTGATCAACCTGGTCCTTCATCAGTGCTATCAGGGGGGTAACCACGATGCAAATCCCCTCCCTGGCCATGGAGGGCACCTGGAAAGTAATGGACTTTCCTCCCCCTGTGGGCATCAGTGCAAGGGTATCCTTTCCCTCCATAACCGAGTTGATGATTTCCTCCTGAAGGGGGCGAAATTCTGAGTAGCCCCAAATTGCGGATAAAATGGCTCGAATTTCGGCACCATCAGCTAAGCTTTTTTTTTGTAATTTTGCCACATTTAAAAATAACCAAATAATCGTACAATGTCTTTCGCCCAGGATAAAATCGCTTTTGAAGGAATTACCTTCGATGACGTACTGTTAATACCGGCCCAATCAAAGGTCCTTCCAAGGGAGGTTGAAATCAAAACTCCCTTCTCAAGGAATATCATGCTGAACACTCCCATTGTATCAGCGGCCATGGATACGGTAACAGAAGAGAAGTTGGCTATAACCATTGCCCGCGAAGGAGGCATTGGCGTTATCCATAAGAACATGCCCCTTAAGGAGCAGGCCAGGCAGGTAAAAAGGGTAAAAAGGGCTGAAAGCGTTATGGTACATGAGCCCATCACCATCAAAAAGGATGGAACTGTCGGCGATGCACTGAGCCTCATGAAGGAATACAAAATCGGTGGCATCCCGGTTGTGAATGACGATTTTGTATTAATTGGGATTGTCACGAACAGGGACCTGAGATTCCAACTGGACATGGATATGGCCATTGCCGAGGTAATGACCTGGGAAAATCTCATCACAACCACAAAGCAGACCGGACTGGCAGAAGCAGCAAAGATCCTGCAGATACATAAAATTGAGAAACTTCCTGTGGTCGATGCAAAGAATAAACTGATCGGACTGGTCACCTATAAGGATATTACCAAATCGAAGGACCGCCCCAACTCCGCCAAGGATGATAAGGGCAGATTGCGCGTAGCTGCTGCAGTGGGTGTTTCACCAGACATCCTTGAAAGGGTAACTGCCCTGGTGGAGGCCGGAGTTGATGCAGTTGTGATCGACACGGCGCACGGACATCACGTAGGAGTGATTGAAAGTCTTAAAAAGGTAAAGGCAAAATTTCCCAAGCTTGATGTGGTAGTGGGTAACGTTGGAACCGGGGAAGCTGCAAAAGCACTGGTTGAAGCGGGAGCCGACGGCGTAAAAGTTGGGATCGGACCTGGCTCAATCTGCACCACAAGGATCATTGCCGGCGTGGGAGTACCACAACTTACTGCCATTTACGATGTGGCCAAAGCAATTAGGGGAACAGGAGTGCCCGTCATTGCAGATGGAGGAATCCGCTACTCGGGCGACATTGTAAAGGCATTGGCAGCAGGTGCGCATTCCATTATGGCCGGCTCACTGTTTGCCGGTGTGGAAGAATCACCAGGCGAAACCATTATTTACAATGGAAGAAAGTACAAATCCTACAGGGGCATGGGATCACTGGAAGCTATGCAACATGGGTCCAAGGACCGTTACTTCCAGGACATGGAAGACGACATCAGAAAACTTGTACCAGAAGGAATTGCTGCAAGGGTACCCTTCAAAGGAAGCCTGACCGAGGTAATCTACCAGATGATGGGCGGACTGCGGGCCGGTATGGGGTATTGCGGTGCAGCCACCATCACAGACTTGCAGGGTGCCAGGTTCACAAGGATCACCAATGCCGGAGTACAGGAGAGTCATCCGCATGATGTAACCATCACCAGGGAGGCTCCCAACTACAGCAGATAATATTAATTGACACATTTCGTTTTACATTAAACTTATATCATAAAAATGAAGAAAAGATTGCTCTCAACCATCCTGGCAGCCATTACATCGCTGGGACTTTTAAGCCAGGAAGTACCGGTTTTAATGACCATTGCAGGAGAAGAGGTTACACTGCCGGAATATGAACGGATTTATAAGAAGAATAATAACGAAAACTCCTTGAACAAGCAGACTCCCGAGGAGTACCTGGAGCTATTTATCAATTTCAAATTGAAAGTAGCAGAAGCCGAGGCGCTTGGAATGGATACCACTGCTAAATTCATCACCGAGCTGGAAGGCTACAGGGATCAACTTGCCAAGCCCTACCTGGTTGACGAAGAGACCAGGGAACTAATGATTAAGGAGGCTTATGAAAGGTTAAAAACAGACATCAACGCAAGCCATATCCTGATTAAAATGCCAAGCAATCCCACACCTGAGGATACGCTGGCTGCCTACGAAAAGATCCTGAAAATCAGGGACAGGATTATTGCCGGAGAGGATTTTGAAACAGTGGCAAGGGCCACTTCCGAAGATAGATCTGTGAGTGATAATGGGGGAAACCTGGGATACTTCACTGTATTTTCGATGATCTACAGTTTCGAAAGCGTGGCATACAATACGCCTGAAGGAGAAATCAGCATGCCTTTCAGATCTACCTACGGTTATCATACCCTCAAGGTAAATGACCGAAGGCCCGCCCGTGGTCAAATCAAGGTTGCACATATATTTATTCGCACTCCTGCTGAGATGGGCGAGGAGCAAAAGGAAGATGCATTTAACAGGATACAGGTAGTCTATGACAGTCTGAATATGGGCCAGGATTTTGCCTTGATGGCAAGCCGCTATTCAGAAGATCCGAGTTCAGCGAAGAACGGGGGAGAAATACCCTGGTTTGGTACAGGGCGCATGATTCCCGAATTTGAAGACGCCGCCTATGGGATAGAAAATAAAGGTGAATACGCAAAGCCTTTCAAATCATTTTATGGATGGCATATTGTGAAACTGATAGATAAAAAAGAAATTGGCAGCTATGAAGAAATGTTGCCCGATCTCCAGGAGAAGGCCAACCGGGGCGACAGGATGCAGTACCAGACTAACAAATATGTGGAAAAATTAAAAGCCGGCAACGGCTACACAGATTACCCGGAAGGATTGGAAAAAGTGTATGCAGCAGCAGACTCATCCCTCTTGCTGGGATCCTGGGATGGAGCGATGCTGGTGAACGACCAGACGCCCATTACAAAGATTGGAACACGGACAATTAGCACAGCTGAGTTTGTGAGCTATGTTGTTGAGAAACAGCTGAAGGGAAAATCACGCCACGTCCAATCCTATGTAGATGAGCTATATGCCACCTATACCAGGGAGGCTGTAATCGCTTACGAGGAATCCATTCTGGCCGATAAATATCCCGACTTCAGGTACATTTATCAAGAATACCATGACGGCATCCTGCTTTTTGACATCATGGATCAGAAGGTATGGTCGAAAGCCGTTTCGGATACGCTTGGACTGATCGCTTTTCACGAAAATCACAAAAAGGACTATATGTGGGGACAGCGATACGAAGCCATGATCATTACCCTCACGGAGAATGCAGACCTGCCAGGCATTAAAAAGGCCAAGAAGAAAATTATCAAAGGGCGTTTGGATCAGGATGCTTTGAATGCAGCCTATTGCGCCAGCGATACAGTACCCTGTGTAAGCATCGAAAACATATTGGTGGAAGCCGGAGTAAATGAACAGGTGGATGCCCTGGGCGGCATCCCGGGAACAGGAGCCGAGGCAAACAGCGACGGATCAAACACCTTCGTCATCCTGAAAAAAGTAAGAGATCCCGAACCAAAGGAGCTGGATGAAGCCAGGGGACAGATCACTTCCGACTACCAGAACTTCCTGGAGCAAGAGTGGATCGACGAACTGAAGGCCAAGTATCCGGTGGAAGTAAACCGCTCACTCCTTTCGGAAATCAATCCCTGATAATGAACAAAGCCCTGGTATATATATTACTGGTTTTAACGACGGCAAGCGGATGCTCCCTGATTTCACGGAGCAATAAGGAGCAAGCCCTTGCCCGGGTATTTGACATCTACCTCTACCCTTCTGACCTGCAGGATGTCATTCCTGAAGGAAGCTCGGAGCAAGACAGTGTTGTCCTTATTAAACGGCACATTGATACCTGGGTAAGAGACCAGCTGATGTTGAGCCGGGCGGAACAGGCCCTTACCGAAGAACAAAAGGATTTTGAAAATCAGCTTGCCGAATACCACCGCTCATTGCTGATTTACTCCTTCAGGCAAAAGCTGCTTCAGCAGAAACTCGACACCCTGGTAAGCGCAGAGGAGCTTCAGGCATATTACGACGAAAACAGCTCAAATTTCATCCTGAGTCAGGATGTAATAAAAGGGACTTACATAAAGGTGCCCCAATCGGCACCCCGAATCAATGAACTTCGAAGATGGTCCTATACCAGTCAGCCGGATGACCTGGATAAGATTGAAAAATACTGTATAAGCTATGCTGAGAATTATAGTGATTTCAATGAAACCTGGATTCATTTCTCCACGATCAAAGCTCAGTTGCCCATGACCATCAGTAATCCCTCAAGGTACCTGCAGTATAATAAGAACCTTGAAACCACTGATCAAACGTACAGGTACTTCCTGCACATCAGTGATCACCTGCCCGAAGGGGAGATGACTCCGCTAGCGATGGTATCTGATCATATCACAAACATTATCCTGAATAAAAGGAAAATTGAATTCTTCCGCGACCTGGAACAGATGGTATACAGCGATGGAGTTTCCAAGAATCAGTTCGAAATATATCAATAAGAATTAAATGAAGCGAATTACATATTTTGTTATTGGAATTATATTTTCCGTGACTGCAGCAGCCCAGCCAGTAATCATTGACCGGGTTATTGCGGTAGTAGGTGATTTTCATGTTCTTCAATCGGACGTTGAACAGGCCTACTTACAAATGAAAATGCCGGGCAGTTACCCTCCTCCCAACGCCAAATGTGAAATTTTCAACCAGCTCATCGAACAAAAACTATTGATGGCCCAGTCGAAAATCGACAGTGTTGAGGTCGGCCCCGACCAGGTTGAAATGCAAATGGAGTCACGTCTCGACTATTTCATCTCCCAGTTTGGCGACGAGAAGGAAATGGAGGCATATTTTGAGAAATCGATTTACGATATTAAGGACGACCTGAGGGAAGCCATCAAGGAACAGATGGTTACGCAGCAGGTTCAATCCTCCATCGTTGCAGATGTGTCAACGACCCCATCGGATGTAAAAAGCTATTACAGGTCCTTAAATCCTGATAGCATTCCTTATATCAATACACAGGTCGAGATTTCACAGATACTCGCCTTCCCCTCCTATAGCGAGGAAGCAATTTTTCTTGTGAAGGAACGCCTGCTTGAACTACGCAGGCGAGTCATGGAGGGAGAAGATTTTGGCACCCTGGCCATTCTCTACTCCGAAGGGCCCAGTGCCTCCAGGCGCGGTGAGCTAGGCTTTATGATGCGAGCCGAACTTGACAAAGCCTACGCGACCGAAGCCTGGACACTTAAACCCGGACAGGTATCAAAAATTGTTGAAAGTTCTTTCGGATACCATCTCATCCAGATGATCGAGCGTCGTGGTGACAGGGCCAATACAAGGCACATCCTGATGAAACCCAAGGCTGATGCCAATGCCAAGCAGAAAGCGGTCCACAA
>JAOZLK010000588.1 GCA_029934875.1 Bacteroidales bacterium
TTAACCGCAAATTACTTCAGATAATTCAAGGGTTTGCTCTGCAGCGCTCTTTTTGCTAAGCTTCTGGAGCGATTTTCCAAAAATCCGGTAGGTCTTGTAGACTTCTCCGCCCATGTACTCCATTTCGGCCCTGACTTTGGAATTTGATTCCATTTCGAGGTGACTGTCAATATACTTCAGCCCACCCTTCCTGGCCGATTCAAGAAGCGCAGAACCCATGATGGAATCCAGTCCCCTGTTCTGGTAGTCAGGGTGAATCGCTCCAAGCAGGAGGTTGAGCTGCTTGGACCTTTTCCCTGCCAGCAGGATCCGGATGATGCCAAAGGGAAGAATATATCCCTTCGATTTTTTGATCCCTTTGCTGATGTCGGGCATGGCTATTACAAATCCAATGGCTTCGTTCCGTTCATTTACCACAGCCTTAATATACCTTGCATCCATAAGCAAGAGGTAGCGGTTGGCAAAGTCATCCATTTCCTCCGGGGTGAAGGGCATAAATCCATAAATTTCAGTGAAGGTCTCATTGATCAGCGAGAAAATGGGCCTGATCCATGGTTTCATATCTTTCCGCCTGGTGAACTCAAGAAGCTTCACGCCTGCATTATTGCGCATAGCCCGTTCAGCAACTTTAAGATAGAGAGCAGGCGTGCTGTCCGGAATCTTAATCTTGTAAACCACCAGGTCGATGTCCTTGGTATAGCCAAGTGCATCCAGGTGCTTCACCAGGTACTCAAAATTACAATGGGTGGCTATGGAAATGGGTTCATCGAATCCACTGATCAAATATCCCTGCGGATCCTTGTCTGAAAATGCCATCGGGCCCACCACTTTTACCATCCCTTTAATCCTTGCCCAACTCTCCACATGCCTGATCAGCACCTCTATTACTTCCCTGTCATCCCATGTTTCCAGGTAATTGAACCTGGCATGCTTTTCACGGTGCTGCTCATTGTACTTTCGGTTGATGACGCCCATGATCCGGCCCACCACCTCATTTCCTCTGCGGGCCAGCAACATAATAACATCGCTATACTCAAAGGACTTGTTCTTTTTGGAAGAAAAGAAGGACCAATCGTCGGAGTAAAGAGGGGGTATCCAGTTTGAATGATCCCTGTGAATCTTTGCCGGTAGGTGGATGAATTCTTTCATATCCTTCCGGGTGCAAACAGGCTTCACAAGGATGTCCATAAGGGCGTAAATTGGTAGCAGTTAGAGTGCGAAAATACACTTTTTTATGAACTTAGTATTGCTTAGCCAGCTTTACCAGGGTATCACCGCTTACCCTGTTTACAATCCAATCATCCAACATTTTAGCTCCCAGGGACTTGTAAAATTCTATGGCGGGTTCATTCCAGTCCAGCACCGCCCACTCCAACCTTCCATATCCTTTATCAACTGCCTCCCTGGCAAGGTAGGTCAGCAGGGCCTTACCATATCCCTTTCCCCTGTGCTCCTCAAGAACAAACAGGTCTTCCAGGTAAATCCCAGGTTTAGCAAGGAAAGTTGAGAAACTTAGAAAATAGAGTGCAAATCCAACAGCATGGTCATTATAATAGGCAATTACCACCTCGGCAGCCACCTTTTCGCCGAAAAGGTAGTTCTCAAGGTTCTCTTCCGTGGTCACCACTTCATGGGAAAGCTTTTCATACTCGGCCAGTTTCCTAATAAAATCCAGGATGACCGGCACATCAGCCCTGGTCGCTTTCCTGATCCGGAATCCTTCAATTATTGTATTCATGACTATAATTAAGAATTATCGTAAGAGGGAATATAGGTGGGTCTCTCCATAAAAAGCTGCCGCGTTTTATCCGGAATGTTGATAAATCTCATCCGCACATCAGCCTTGAAGAATCCCAAAACCTTATGCAGCGGTCCGAGCATACCCTTCTCGCTGAAAATCTTGTACAAGCCCGATTTCCGGTCCATCATCAGCATGGCCAGGTAGCGCTTTTTTTCAGCAAGGACTCCTTCCATCAGTTCATAGAGGACATCTTCATAGCCAGGCTCACAGTAAATACCGTCGAAGGCCAGCATCCTGGCCTCATCAGGATCGACCCTTCGCCTGACCCAGGGAATTTTTGTCCCAAAGCGAACTATCCAGTTGGCAAATGAAGATCCAAAATCAATTATCCGCCATGTAATTGGGTACTCCTGCAAACCGGCCACCACCCTGCCCGAATGGCGGATGACAAAGTAACCATTGTCCTTAAAAAGTGAATTGGAATAGAAAAGGTTATATCCACTGTAAAAATCCTGCAACAAGAGCTCCATGGATTCCTTTTCTGAATCGGGCAAGCACTCCACTCTTTTAGAATATTTTGGTCTTAGGCGGCTAAAGCTAAAACTTGCCACCTCCCCTATGGTCTCCAGTCCCATCTGCGCACTGAAATTCATGCTTCTCAGATTCTTTTGCTCGATCAGGGCATAGATAATGGATGGTCTGTCAGGGTCCTCCTCTCCCCGAAGCTGGGAAGGTTGGGCCAATATAGGTTGAATGAAACGGCCAAGCACGGTGGTTCTTTTGTTCTCATCCTTCAAATCGGATTTCTCCTTGCGTTTTTTTGGAACAGCGCGCAGGGGTGCCTTAATGGAGAAATACCTGATCATCCAGCTATCATGATCCACTCCACCAGTTTGGGTATGTCTGCCCACGAAGCCCACGGATCCCATCATTTTTCCACTTTTCCTCAGAAACATAAAATAGTTTTCCCCAGGTGCGTTGAGTCGATCCACCAGGTCCACATGCTGGTATCTGAAGCCGCCGGGTTGGCCTAAAGTGGTGTTGTGTATATGATCGACAAGTTCCTGCGGGGGGCTTGTTTCTACCTCCACAGTAAGGTCATGATAGGTCAGAAGATTTTTTGCTTCGCTCATACTCATTTCTGAATAATAATTCCATAAATACTCCTACCAGAGGTGATCCACCTGGGCTTTGATGAGTCGCTGGTAAATATCTCTAACACCCTGCATCTGCTCCGGAGAAACCGGATCCTCATCAATAGCCGACAGGTTCGATAAGAGCTGCTCATCCCTGGAAGCCCCAGGTATCACGCAACTTACCTGGTCGAACATAAGAATCCAACGGAGAGCAATGGCGGCAAGGTTCTCCCGGCTGGGAAACAAGTGTTTCAATTCCTCCACAGCCAGTAGCCCTGTATCATAATCCACTCCCGAGAAAGTCTCACCCTTATCAAACATGGCTCCATCCCGGTTGAAATTCCGGTGATCCTCTTTCCCGAATTCGG
>JAOZLK010000589.1 GCA_029934875.1 Bacteroidales bacterium
CGGGCTTATCCTGTCAAAGCTTTAGCCAATGCGAAAGAGGTTGCAAGCATGGATGGTAAATCAATAGGAATCTATTCTAAGAACGATTTGGGAGAAGTTGCTTACTTTGGATTTCGGCCCCGGGATGATCAGTCTCAAAGTCTTGGATATGAGTCACGTACTTTATTCGAAATCTTAAACGCGATAGGTGCTTATCCCGCAACCGGTAGTTTTGATGTCAATGATAATACCGAGTTTGTCTCAAGGACCACGGAATATTTTACGACACGATTTGGCAATAGCTCTACGGCAATTGTAAAACATTATCGTACTCATCCAGAGAATTGGCCTGATGGATTTTCGAGGGATACAGCTGTTGATAATAAACTTATAAGAATAAATCCTTTGCCCTCAGATATAATTGAATTATCAGATTTCAAGGTGAATGGCTATAATATCAATTATTCAGGCAGACTGATTACCGCATTTCGATTGAACGACCTAAATGAGCTAATTGCTTTTACCGGAAAGAATTGCAGCTCTATTGAGATTGATGGGAACGAATATGTTTTTTCATCAAATGTGCTAAAATCTTTTTGTTTTTCACCCTTGGTGACTTCACCCGAAAATAAGAATCAATGGATGATAAGAGCAGAAGGAATTGGTAGTTTTCAAATTCCAGTAAGCAGGGAGATGAAGGCTTCAAAGAACATCAGTATCAAGAATAATTTGGGCAAGAAAATTAAATATAATATGAGCTCAGACTACCTGGAAATTGATTTTAATAAGAATAGTAATGGTAGTTGGTTAACATTGGAATATTAGTTCGTAAAATAATATTTATGGATAGAAATACTTCAAATACAATAGTCGGGCTTTTTTGTTCTCTGGTTATTCTTAGTTCTTGTACAAATAAATCTGTAGAGAAAAAGGAAGATATTAAGCCGAATATTATCTTTATTCTGGTGGATGATATGGGTTGGGCAGACCTGCCTGTTTATGGAAATAATTTTAATGAAGCACCAAATATTGACGCTTTGGCGAAAGAGGGCATGATGTTTACCAATGCTTATGCAGCTTGTCCGGTTTGTTCTCCAACAAGAGCCAGTATTTTATCGGGACAGTATCCTGCACATGTTGGTATTACCGATTTTATACCGGGACACTGGAGACCTTATGAAAAAGTGACAGTGCCTATAAACAGAACACAGCACCTTCCCCTTGAGATTAAAACTATTGGCGAAACCATTAAGGAAGCAGGATATGCAACGGCTTATTTTGGAAAGTGGCATCTGGGTTTTCATGATGATTTTCGTCCTAAAAATCAAGGTTTTGATGAGGCTGTGGTTTATGACGGCGGCGGGTTTTATAACTATGGTGAAAGAATGAAACCTGTACAGGATATACCTGAAACCAAAATACTTTCCGAGGCATTAACAGATTTTAGTGTCAATTTTATTGAGGAACATAAAGAGGAAGCATTTTTTCTGTTCCTGGCCCATTATGATGTTCATGTTCAGTTGGATGCAGACTCTTTGCTGATTCAAAAATATCTTGAAAAAGAGAAAGTGGATGATTATCCTTGTAACGCAATTTATGCTGCCATGATTGAACATGTGGATCAAAGTGTGGGGAGAGTATTGCAAAAGCTCGACGAGCTGGGAGTTGCAGATAATACAATGATCGTCTTATTCTCAGATAACGGTGGATTAATAAGTAGGTATGATGAAATTCCTTTGATTGCAGATGGAAGGCGATATGTTTATGAAAACGACCCGCTGCTTTATGTGGCATCTTCAAACAAGCCATTAAGGGCTGAAAAGGGAACCGTTTTTGAAGGCGGGATAAGAGAACCTCTAATTGTAAAATGGCCGGGAAAAGTAAAATCAAATTCTATAAGTGAAGCTCTGATCTCTAGTATTGATTTCTATCCAACATTTACAGAAATTGCTAATGGCATTTTGCCTTCGGAACAAGCTCTGGATGGAAAATCTTTTGTGCCTGAGCTTACTAAAAATGAATATGATTATGAGCGTGCTATCTTCTGGCATTATCCTGTTTATCATCATGATGTACCGACAGTCCAGAGAAAGTTGATGAACTTTACAATCTGCTGGATCAGTGGCGAATATCAATAAATGCGGAATTACCTGTTCCAAATCTCGATTTTAATGAAAAGAGACGAGGAGAATGGATAGCACATCCTGACAGCATGCGTGTGTTTAAGGGCAGTCACTAATTATATTTATTTCTCTGGAATCTGGAGTGATATATCGCTGGAATATTGCAATAGAATACAAAACTATCTAGTCACCCATATCACAAACTGAAAACTTCTACTGCTTCATAAACTTGTGGATACTTATATTCCCGGTGAGAGAAGTTATCTTAATCAGATAGAGGCCTGAATCAAGCTCCTTCGTATCTATTGACATTTGGGAGCTGATATTCGTAGTTTCCATAGAAACATTTCCTGTTATATCAATTATAGAAACACTCTTAATCATAGTGCTGCAACTGATATTCAGCTTGTCTGATACAGGATTCGGGTATATATTCAGATCTCCGAACTCTACATTGTCAATTGATGTAACAAGCACAACAATATCTTTTGTTCCTGTAACACCGGAGCCATCATTGGCAGTTGCTGTAACAGTTACCGTTCCATTTCCATAAGCAATAAGCAGACCTGTTGCATTAATTCCGGCGATAGCTGTGTTGCTAACACTCCAGCTTACACTTTTGTCTGTAGCATCTGCTGGCAGAATATCTACCGACATCTGCATTGTATTTCTTGATCCATTCAATTCTGCAGCATCACTGTTAACTGTAATACTGGCAACCTCAACAGGAGTTGGTGAAACTTTTATTGTTTTTGTTCCGGAAAAATTAGTTCCGTCAGTTGTAGTTGCGCTTACAATAACATCTCCAAATCCAACAGAAGTTAACATACCTGTTGCATCAATTGTTGCTACAGCTTCATTGTCAACACTCCAGTCTACACCAATCGCTTCATCAGATACTACAACATTTGCATAAAGTTGTAATGTATTTCCAAGATCAATAATCTCAGTTGCGTTGCCTTCACTAGTTATCTCTACCAGTTCCTCAAGAAAACGAATGAAATCTACATAGATATTCCCGGGATTGCCATTATTATTAGGATCGAGCCTGATAGATTTCAGTATAAGATCACTCTGCCATGTAGCAGCAGCAGTCATGTCAATAAATATATCTTTGAATTCTGTGTCATTTGGGGTTAATT
>JAOZLK010000094.1 GCA_029934875.1 Bacteroidales bacterium
AAACTCCAGAATCCGGGATCGTCGTCCTGGGCCTTCAGGCTGTAGGCATGGTTCACCCATGCATTGACACGGATATTCTCGATCCCGCTGTTCACATAACTTACATTGAAGATTATCATGTTGGGGAAGGCCTCATAGCTTCTGGCTGACACAATTTTCTCCAGGCATACATCCCCATCGCGGAAGATTCCTTTAATCAGGGTCTCATGACCCCGGCCTAGGGCATCATCCAGGACAAGGGCAGATGTTTCAATGACCTTAAATTCATCGCTGCGGAAATTTTTGGTTTCCAGCCAGTCAGTGAGGCGGAATTCCTCCTGGAAAGGGGCTGTTTCAAGGTCCAGGGAGCTAAGCCTGCTGTACATCTTAGAGTCGAACTCAATCTGAAGCTCGCCGCTGCTGATTAGCACCTTTTTGTCGCATGAACTGAAGCTCAGCGTTGCAGTCAGCAAAAGGATTATACCTGTGAAAGACCTGATTCTCATATCAAAGGGAGTTAAAGAGTTTTTTTGCATTCTGATTGTATACTTTCTCAAGGATCTCTTCCTGGTTTCCGGCATAATCGTGCGAATGCACATCGATCACCGGGTAGGCTGCCTTCTGAATCTGGCTGCGGGGTATATTATAAACGGATATGGGCCGGTAGTCGGCTAAAGCCAGATCGCCAATATCGGGACCATTGGTGGACTCCGGACTGTTTGTGGACTCCGGACTGTTTGTGGACTGTTCTGTCTGCATGGTGCAGGAGGCCAGTGTCAGTAAGAGAAGTAAAGAGAAGTTTCGTATGATCATATGAGACAGTTCATAGGTTTTTTATAGTCTATTGTGCAAGAACCCTCAGTTTATTCCTGATCAGCTCGCGTGCTGCCTCAGTAGCACTGGGGAAAACAATACGCAGGTCGATTTCATCGGTCGACAGAAGGTCCGATTTTAGTTTTTGCATGAAGGCATTTTTAGTCTCCGTTGCCAGGTTGATTTTGGTGATTCCGTTCCGGATGGCCAGTACTATGCTGCTATCGGGGACACCTGAACTGCCGTGGAGTACAAGGGGAGTGTCAACGGCATCACGAATCCTGCCAAGTAGCTCAATATCCAGTTTGGGTTCTTCCTTATAAAAACCATGGGCGGTCCCAATGGATACAGCCAGGGCATTTACACCGGTCTCCCCGGTAAATCGCAGGGCATCTTCGGGCTGGGTGAAGCCTGAATGTTGCTGTTGCTGATTCAACTTGGCGATGAAGCCAAGTTCAGCTTCCACATTGGCTCCATAAGATTCGGCAAGCATGACCGCTTCTGCCGAGATCCTTATGTTCTCCTCCATGGGCTTCTCGCTTGCGTCAATCATCACCGAATCAAAACCTGCATCGAGGCAGTCCTGCACCAGCTTAAGATTGCTTCCATGATCGAGGTGCAGCCATCCCTCCACCCCGGAAGCTTCCAGGGCTGTCTTAGCCATTTTTACGGCCATTGGCAGGCCAATGTATTTGATTGAGCTCTCTGAAAGCTGTAAGATGATGGATGTATTGGCATCGCTGGCAGCTCCAACAACAGCCTGAAGTGTCTCCAGGTTATAGAAATTGGCAGCGAGAATCGCTTTTTTATCCTCACGAAGTTTTACCAGTTTTTCCTGAAGCTTCATCTTAGATCTTGAAATTAAATAAGTCCAGGGCAAGCCTGGAGATTTGCTCAGGTGATTGGAAAGCAGATGTTCCCCCTGCTCCTGTTGTACTGATGGCCCCTGTTAAGGCAGCAAATTCCAGGCACTCGGGAAGGGCTTTCTTAGCCGAGTATTTACTGATGAAGCCCGAATTGAAGCTGTCGCCTGCCCCAATGGCATCCACAAGGGATTTATTAAGGAAGGCCTCCTGCGAAACAAGGCTGCTTCCATCCCACATGCTGGCGCCTTTTACCCCGTTTTTGACCACCACCACCTTGCAAAAAGGCCGGATGCTTGCGATGCCCTCCTCGATGGAGTCACATTTTGTAAACTGTCCCAATTCCGAAGCGTTGGGCAGAAATACATCCACCCAGGGCAGCAGTTCTTTCAATTCCACATCCCATTTTTCATGCGGATCCCACTGGGGATCGAAGGAGGTAGTGAGCCCAAGCTCCTTCGCCCTTTTGAAGAGGGTGATTATGTCGGGTTTCAGTCCCGGCTGAAGGAAGATGGAACTTACGTGCATGTGGGAGGCCGATAGCAGTGCTGCATCGCTGATATCTTCAATGCGCAGGTCGTTCATGGCCCCGGGATAAGTCACCATGGCCCGGTCATTTTCATAATTCATGGCCACTGTGAGTCCGGTCTGGAAATCGGGACTTGTAATGATCTTACTGGTATCCACCCCGGAATCCCACAGGGTGGAGAAGATCTGTTTTGCGAACTGGTCGTTTCCCACCTTTCCCAGGTAAGTTACTGTTGCGCCCAGCCGGCTCAGGTTGTTTGCGAATATGGCTGAAGAGCTGCCCAGGGTTACGGTCATTTCATCGGCCAGGATCTCCTTTCCCATCTGGGGAAAACCCTCGATCCCATTCAGAATCAGGTCAATATTTAACTCCCCGACCACCAGTACATCAAAATTCTTCTTTTCCTTCATGATCTCTTTTCACTTATCAAATCAGCTCATTAACATTCACCAGCCTGAAGGCATGGAAATAGCGATCCATGGCCTGTCCAATGCCGGTAAGTACAATCTCTTCTGCCTTAATGCCCGAAAGCGCCATATTTGCATAAAGCCTGCCACGGGCGGCAAGCACCGGGGGATTCTCCCATATATAGCGACATCCGGTTTTAATAAGCCATAGCTGCCGTTCCTGACTGAGGGCATAGAAGTCATCGGCCGACTCCTCCTCGTTGAGCCACTTGGTCCAGCGCATGGATTCAATGACCGCATCCCACAGGCGCTCCTTCATCCCTGAGGGTTTTGCCAATCTTCCCTCACTAAATAGAACAGCTTCGATGGCGGTAAGTTCAATCAATCCATCGTACTCCCTTTCAGTAAATTCGGGGCCAATATTGGCAGCCCCCATTCCCGAAAGCGGATAATCTTCCGGATTATCCACACTGTCGGAATAGTGACCTTTGATTTTACTTCCATAGGGCAGAACAGCTTTGGTAAGTTCGCTGGCCACAACAGGATCAAAGAGGGTGGTATGCAGGTCAGTGCCCACCTTACCAACCACAAAACAGGGCCAGGTGTTTTTCAGATCATTTTTCTCAAGTCCATCGCTGAGTAGCTCCAGGAAACGCATAAAAACAGACATGTCTGCCAGTCCCCCATGCACCTCTTCGGTCCCAACCTCGTAGGCAATTCTATCAAGGCCCTTTTTTCTTCGGTAGCTTTCGCAGTGCACGATCAGCTCAATTGTTCTTTCTGCCACGACTTCAATCCTGATTGCTTCGCCTTTTGGCAGGGTATTGTCTACGGTCGGGTCCACGTGGATCAGGTCATAGCCTGCATCAATTGCCTCTTCAAAGGTATTTTTGACAGCAGCCATGGACTCCTCATAGCTCAGGTTTTCCAGGCGGTGTTTATCCTTGAGCCATGGTCCGCCATGGTCGATGGCAATAATCACCGGTCCCGTAAAATTGATTACCCGGGCTTCTTCCCTGATGGTATCCACAAACTCTTTCGGGGTAAATCCGGTATATCCACCATCGCTGTCCACCTGGTTCAGGGTAGCAGCAAACTTGATGGGTGCATTGGCCCGCTTAGCCGATTGCAGTGATGCTTTCAGAACAGAAATTGAGTTGGGACAGGCTGCAAAAATGCATCTCTTTATTCCACTTTCCTCTTCGCGCTGGTCCAGTTGCTCCAGTATGTACTCAAGGTAGGAGAGTCCGGCTTCCCGGGCCCTTTTTCTTAAATTCTTGTCCATTATCTATCCTTCTTTAATAGGCTCTTCATCATAAATAATAACACCTTCAACTACCCTGGAAATGGCCCCGCTTACCGAAGGATTATCGGGCTTTAATCCCAGTTCCATAGATTTGAAAAATCCCAGCATCTGGGCGGGTAGCACCGCACAAATGGAAAGAAAATCTTCATCAATAGCTGCACTTGAATCACAACAGCAGATAGTCGTTTCCAGGTCCAGGCCCGTTATCGGAGCTTCTGAAACGCCGATGAGCCTCATGGCTTTTTTTCCCCGCTGCATATCCTTTACCAGGTCCTTTTCGTAACGCTGAACCGACTCCTTGCCCGAGAAGAGGAAAACCACAATGGTTCCCTCGTCAATTACGGCCTTTGGTCCGTGACGGAATCCAAGGTAAGAGTCATTTTTACAAATGATGGCTCCATCTGTCAGTTCCTGTAGCTTAAGGCTCGATTCGGTGGAAGTTCCAAACAGGGGCCCGGAACCCAGGAAAACAGCCCTGTTAAAATCAAGTGTAGAGATTTCCCTGAGCAGCTCGCTCTTTTTTTGGATCATTCGATTCCCAAATTCCACCAGCCTGTTCACCTGCTTCTCAAGCTCCCCGTTCTGTTCAATGCGGGCAAAGAGAAGTCCGGTTAGCAACATGCTCGTGTAGGAGCTGGTCATGGCCAGGCTTTTGTCATTGGATTCAGGGGGCAAAACGAAATTGAATTTCGGGTTTGCTGATTGGTATTGAGCCAGTTGTCCCTCTTCGTCGCAGGTGATCACAAGGTGGGATACCGCTTTGCAGATCCGGTCGATGATTTTTACTGCTGCTACACTTTCGGGACTGTTACCCGAACGGGCAAATGATATGACCAGTGTGGGCATATTCTCATCAAGGTAATCTTTTGGATGTGTTACCAGGTGAGTGGTTGGGATAGAAACAGTGGTGATGCCGGTGAACCTCTGGAAGGTCCCCTCCAGGGAGTACCCGATGTAAGCACTGGTTCCGGCCCCGGTCAGGATGATTTTTCGGGCATCTTTCAGAACTTCGTTTCGAAACCTTTTGATTTCGTCCTTTTCACGTACGAATTTCTGGTAGGTGTTCGCCCATACCTTTGGCTGATTCCAGATCTCACTGGCTGTGTAGATCGCCCCCAAACGGCTTAGATCAGCTTCATCGGTGTTAAAATATTTCATTGGTTTCTATTTTCGATATATTATTTACTAACTTACGTATTATTTCGTAACAAATATATGAACTTATAAATACTTTCAAAAGATAAATATAGAACATTTTGTCTATTATTATTTATAATATCACAAACTCAAAAATATCTCACTCATGGATGGCAGTCTGAAAAAGACCACAGTTGATCGCAGAGAAAAGATCATGAAATTATTGGCAGAAAACGGAAAGGTCTATGTTCACGAACTGAGCGCCCTTTTCAAGGTAAGCGAAGTCACAATTCGAAACGACCTTGATCAGCTTGAGAAAAAGAACCACCTGATCAGGGCCCGGGGGGGTGCATTGAAAATGGAGGGTCAGGTATCACTTGATTTCAATCTCTCTGAGAAGCATCAGCTGCACTACCCTGAAAAGGCAAGGATCGGTAAAAAGGCAGCAGCCTTAATTGCCAACTCGGAGACCATCATCCTTGACTCGGGTACCACCACGGCAGAGATTGCAAGAAACCTGACCGGCTGTGACGGGATTTCGGTTATCACCAATGCTATCAACATAGTGAATATCCTGGTCCAGAATCCCAATATCAATGTGATTATTCCTGGAGGCTACCTCAGGCAAAACTCGCTTTCACTTGTGGGTCCCTTTGCCTCCAAGAGCCTGAAGAGTCTGTACGTGGATAAGGCCTTTATAGGGGTGGACGGCTTCGATCCCAAGCTGGGAGCCTTTACACCCAATATTGAAGAGGCTTATCTCAACGAGATTATGATTGATATTGCCAAGGAGGTAATCCTGGTGGCCGATTCCAGTAAATTCAATCGCAAGAGCCTTGCCCATATCTGTCCTACCTCCAAAATCGATGTGATCATCACAGATGAAGGCCTGGCCGAAGCTGATCGTAAGCTGCTGGAAGATTCCGGGATCAGGGTTTTGATTGCCTGAGTTCCCGGGCAAAGAGCTGCCTAGGCCGAAGGAATCATAAAAATCTCCAGGAGTATACTTTTTTCAGATGGAATCAATGCAAGCTCTTTTATGGCTGCCGGAATCAGGATGGTGTCTCCTTTTTGTAAAACTTCAGCATCACCCCCAGGGTAGTGGATATCCACCTTTCCCTCCATGCACATATATATAACAAAGGAATCGATGAGCATGTAATCCTTATCCACCGGCTGATCAAATTCAATGTACTGGGTGGTGAAATAGGGGCAATCTGCTACCCTTACTGAAGAGTTCAGCAGTGGAGTATAGGGTGTTTTGTATTCCTTCTGCCGGGTGTAGTCCATGACATTCACCGCATGGTCGAGATGCAGTTCACGGCGTTCTCCGTCCGGTCCGGTCCGTCCCCAGTCATAGATCCGGTAAGTCATGTCGGATGTTTGCTGAATCTCGGCCAGTACAATTCCAGGCCCCAGCGCATGAATACGGCCTGTTGGCATAAAGAGCACATCACCCTTTTTCACCGGCTCGAAATTCATCATATCAACCAGGCTGTCCTCCTTCAGGCCCTTGAGAAAACCCTCGCGGTCGGTATCCTGGTTAAAACCCGCAATCAGTTTTGAATCCTTTTCAGCCTCAAGAATGTACCACATTTCGGTTTTTCCGTTCTCCCCATGGTGCTCTTCAGCATAAGTGTCGTCGGGGTGCACCTGTATGCTCAGGTTGTCGTTGGAGTGGATGAATTTGATCAGAATCGGAAAAAAGGATCCATGCTTTTCGAAAATGCTCTCGCCCACCATGTCGCCCATGTAAATCTCGATGATCTCCTGCAGGGTATTCCCTTTCAGGAAGCCATTGGATACCACCGATATATTGTCCTCCACCATGGAGATCTCCCAGCTTTCGCCGGTCATTTTCGGTGCGTCACTTTTGCCGTACTCTTCTCTCAATTTCTCCCCGCCCCAGATCAACTCCTTATATATAGGCTTAAAACGTATGGGATATAATGTGTGTTCCATGCTCGATTTCTAATATCTGAAGAACAAAGGTAATTAGAAAGTATGTATTTTAGCAAAAGACTTTAGACAGCCGAATAACCAATTACCATTAACCAATCACTATTTCCTATGTTCACCATTGGCATCGCAGGAGGAACCGGCTCGGGAAAGACAACCGTTGTTCGCAAGATCCTGGAAAATATTCCCCGGGACCGGGTGGCACTTGTTCCTCAGGACTCCTATTACAAGGATAGCAGTCACCTTCCCATAGAAGAAAGACAGAAGATCAATTTTGACCACCCCGATTCGCTGGAGTTCGACCTGCTCACCGAGCACATCCGTTTACTGAAGGCAGGAAAGCCGGTGAATCAGCCCATCTACAGCTACCTGACCTGTACCCGTTCAGAGGAGACTATCCCGGTGGAGCCCAAAGAAGTGATCATCCTGGAGGGCATCCTGATTTACACCCACATGCCGCTGGTGAAGGAGATTGATATCAAGGTCTTTGTGGATGCCGATTCGGACGACCGGCTGGGACGGGTAATTGAACGCGATATGATGGAAAGGGGACGCGATGTGAAGAAGGTGCTGGACCGCTACCAGGAAACCGTGAAACCCATGCACCTGCAGTTCATCGAACCCTCCAAGCGCTACGCTGACATCATCGTTCCCCAGGGCGGCCTCAATGAAGTAGCCATCTCCATCCTCCTGAACACCATCGAAAAGAAACTGAAATTATAGTACTGTTCCCTGCGTACTGACTTTGGATCGATATTTGTTTTATAATCACTAAACCTGTAAGTTTAACCCGATGCTTGCCAAGGAGCTCATATCAGATATCGTAACGGCGCTGAAGACCTCAGACACCGGGACCGAGGCGCTTGCCTGGATGGAAGTGTTCCGGATCAAGCACCTGCCCATTGTGAATCAGCGCGATTTCCTGGGACTGATCTCCGATGCCGATATCTACGACCTGAACAATCCCGATGAGCCGGTTGGGAATCACAACCTTTCCCTGGAAAAGCCTTACGTAAGGGAAGATCAGCATATTTACGAAGTGATAGAGGTTCTGTCGAGGCTCGAACTGACCCTTGTTCCGGTACTGAATTACGAGAATCATTACCTGGGGGTAATTACCCAGGAGGAGCTGACCCAGCATTTTGCCCATCTTTCGGCCATGCAGCAGCCGGGAGGGATTATTGAGCTGGAGATGTTGGAGCTTGACTACTCGCTGAGTGAAATTTCCCAGATCGTGGAGAGCAACAATGCCCGCATTCTGAGCCTTTATGTCTCTTCAAACGGGGAGAGGGGCAAACTGAGGGTAACCCTGAAAATTAACCTTACCGAGATGACTTCGGTTTTGGAAACCTTTAACCGCTATAATTATCAGGTGGTTTCAGCCCATAATAGCGATGACGACCTGGATGAGTTTTACCAGGAGCGATTCGATGTCTTTCTTAAATACCTGAATATATAAGATGCAAGTCGCCGTTTACGGAAGGAACTTACCTTCCTATGCCCGCGAGAACATTGCCACCATGTTCAACAAGTTCCAGATGCTGAATACGGGGGTTTGGATCTATGAGCCCTTTTATGAATACATGCAGAAGGAGACCGGACTGAGGCCCAGGGTGGATGGTTTGTTCAATGATAACACCGACCTGCCGGCCGATGTGGACTTCCTCTTTTCGCTTGGAGGAGACGGTACCTTCCTGGAGACCGTAAATCTTGTAAAAGACAGCGGCATCCCGGTACTGGGTATGAACATAGGCCGCCTTGGCTTTCTTTCCTATGTTTCACAGGAAAATATGGAGGAGTCCCTTGACAGCCTCTTCAGCGGGGAATTCGACATTGAGGAGCGGATGCTGCTCAGGGTGGAGGCCTCCGGGGTGGACCTGGGCGAGTCCTGTTTTGCACTGAACGAGGTTCGTTTGTATAAGAACAGTGGCTCGCTGATTACCATACATGTACGTATAAATGACGAATTTTTAAGTGCATACTGGGCCGACGGACTTTTGTTATCAACACCTACCGGATCCACTGCCTATAACCTCAGTGTGGGTGGCCCCATAGTGGTACCCGAGTCCAAGACCCTGATTCTTTCCCCCATTGCTCCGCATAACCTAACCGTACGCCCCCTTGTGCTTCCCGACACCGCGGTGTTAAAGCTTTCAGTTGATTCCCGCGACCCCCAGTTTCAGCTGGCCATGGACTCCCATACGGTGGATCTGGACATGGATACAACGGTTAGCATTTACAAGGCAAAAGAAACATTAAAAATGATCAGGATTGAGAATATCAGCTTCTACAGCACCCTAAGAAATAAGCTGATGTGGGGTGCCGATAAAAGGAATTAAAAAAATAATACTTATTTTTATATTTGTTAATTAGCTCTGCCCTCACTATGAATAGAAATTTCTGGATCCTGATTGCTCTTATCCTGACCTTTACGGCCTTGGATGTCAGCGGACAGCGATGGAAGTTACGGAGATACGAAGTGGACCTTTCGGTGGGGTTAGTGACGTTTCACGGAGACATCGGGCTGGCAAATAAGCATTTCATGAACAATTTTAACGGCATGAGGCCCAGTTTTGGGCTTACTCCCCGTTTTAAAATTGCCAAGGACATGGCCGTTAGTCTCGATCTGTCCTACCTGATGTATGGCGGAACAGATGAGGTGGGCTCTTCTCATGGGCGCAATTATTCATTCAATTCACACGCCTTCCAACATTTTGTGAGGTTTGAATATTTCCTCCTTGGTGAAGTAGGAGGTCTCGGAGGGGGGATTTATAACCGGCGTGGTATGGTGAACAATTACAACCGGGTTTACCTTTACATCTTTGCCGGGGCCGGCGGAATCCTTTCCAGTGCCAAGGTCTCGGACCTGAACAATAATGGTGAAGAGCCGGTGGATAATCCGGGATATTACCCGGGAGTCCAGTATGGATTTGGATTTCCCCTGGGAGGTGGCCTGAAATTCTCCATCGATCCTCGCTGGAGCGTGGGTGCAGAGTTGGGCTACCAGTTTACCACCACCGATAAGTTGGATGGTTATGCACCCGAGGATGTATCCAAATACAATGATTCTTATTACCTGCTCACCATAAAGGCGGTCTACCGCCTCCGAAATGACAAGAACGGCCGACCAATTTTCAACAAGTATTACAGATAATTGCGCTCACAATTTGAGTCTTACTACTAAATCTTATGCTTTAATACTATCTTTGCACCTGTTTATCGCATAATAAACGGTCGATGCGGAGCGTTTTCAGTTAGGGTTTGTCACAATATCCCCTTTGTTCCGATAAGTGTTTATGAGAATTAGCCTGAAATATCTCTTCCTGGGGGCAGCTTTGATGCTGGCTTTGCCACTGTTTGGACAGCGTAAGGCGGATATCGGTATTTTTGCCGGAGTACCCTGGTACCTTGGCGATATCAGCCCTTCTGTTCCGCGTCCTACAGCGTTTCCACCGGCCATTGGCCCCATTCTCAGGTACAACTTCAATATGCGTAATTCCTTAAGGGTACATGGCATCTTTTATAATATGGGCTT